>NZ_LSKG01000106.1:0-102556 GCF_001557005.1 Sphingomonas sp. CCH15-F11
CACCTGGATCAGGTTCCACGGCATGAAACCGCCGCGATCCCGACCGCGCCGGTTTCATGCCGTGGAACCTGATCCAGGTGATGGCGCTCCTCGCCGCCGTGGTGCTGGCGGCGCTGGCGATCACCGGCGGGCTGCCGTGAGCGGCGGTGGCAAGGTTTCGGTCGCAATGCCCGCGGATTTCGGCGAAAAGGACGGCAATGCGCCGCGCCGCGCGCATCCGCTTCACCCCAGGGCTCGTTTCGCGTGTTTCAGCCGGTCGATCCAGTTCATCGCCTGACCGCCGCACCGCCCGATCGGGGTTGGCGCGGACGCTGGCGATCGCGGCTCGGCCCGCGCGCCATCGCGATCCTGTTCGCACTGGCGGTCGAGGTGTTGCTGCTGCTGGTTCTGCTGGGCCTGGCCCCGCCGCTGGTGCCGCCCAAGCTGGTGCCGATGGCGACCTTCACCATCGACACCACGCCCGATTCGACACCGGAGGCGAGCGAGGCGGCGCAAGCTGCGCCGAAGGCCGAGGCACCAGCATCGGCACCGCCCACGGCGGCACCCCCGCCGTCTCCGCTTCCGGAAACGCAATCGCCGCCCGTGCCGGCCACCCAACCCAGCGTCGCGCCCGCGCCTGCCACACCCGCGCCGCCGATCATCCTGCTGCCGCGCGACCAGCTCGCCGCGGCCGACATCGCGCGCGCCCCCGCCGCGCCCCCGACGGCCGGACCACCGGCACCGCGCCGCGTCTATGGCCCGCCCGACAATCGACCGCCCTCCAACGACACGCCGCGCGTCGCGGGCAGCGGCCCCAATGGCGAGCCGCTCTATGCCGCGTCCTGGTATCGCGAGCCCTATGACGACGAACTGAGCGGATACCTGTCGACGGCCAAGGGGCCGGGCTGGGGGCTGATCGCGTGCCGCACCGTCCCCGACTATCGCGTCGAGGACTGCTATGCGCTGGGCGAGGGGCCGGAGGGATCGAACATCGCGCGCGCGGTGCTGGCGGCCGCGTGGCAATTCCGCGTGCGCCCGCCGCGTCTGGGCGGGCGGCTGAAATATGGCGAATGGGTCGCCATCCGCATCGATTACACCAGCCGGCCGCGATGATCGTGCCGCGCCGGGGGCGGGCGACCGGAAATCGAGCCTAATAGAAGCGACGGAGCGTCAGCTCGCGGACGCGGCCGTCGCACAGGGCGAGCGTCACCACCCGGCCGGGCGTGTCGGTCAGCCAGGTCACGTCGGTGCTGCCCGTCGGGCCGGGGGTCACGTCCTTGCCGTCGACCGCGCAGATCAGGTCGTCGACCTGCCACCCCGCCTTCGCGGCCGGGCTGTTCGCCATGACGTGCAGCACCTTCAGCCGCCCGGTCTGCTGGCCGAGCAGCAAGCCGCTGGTCGAGCGTTTGGGTACGTCGAGCGCACGAGCGCCGGGCACGAAGATCATGTGGCCCGCCATGGGGTCGAGCAGCACGCGGTAGCGCATCAGAAAGCCCGAGCCGATCCGCCCGGTCGTGCCCGTGCTCGCCGCAAAGCCGCTCTGCGGTTCGATGCGGACCTCGACATTGTGCGCAGCAAGCGTGGCGACGCGCAACTCGGGGACGATCGCCATCTGGGACACCACGGGGCCGCCCAGCCCGTAGGCGAGCGTGGTGGTGAGGCCGGGCGTGGCAACCCGCGCGCGCTGCCAGACGGGCCGGGTGACGGTGACCGACGAGCCGTCGCCGGTATCGATCAGCACCGGTCGCACGGTTTGTGCGCCCAGCATCAGCTCGCTGACATAGACCTGGCGGTCGGCGGACAGCCGCAGCGGCGCGCGCGCGCCGGTATAGGGCAGGCGACCGCTGGGCAGCAGGCGAAAGCGGCGCGCATCATAATCGATGTCCAGCGCGCAGCAGGACAGGATGTCCGCCCCGACCAGCGCGTCGATCGGCGACGCGGTCGCGGTGGCGGCCGCGGCGAGCGGCAGGATGCCGACCCGCCCGCCGGTTCGCGTCAGTCCGCCGATGCGGACCTGCCGCGCCTGGCCCCAGCGCAGGTTGATCTGGCCGCCGATCGCGATGGCGCGACCTTCCCCGGCGGGGGCCAGACCCGCACGGCCGGCGAATTCGGTCGACACGACGGTGTGACTGACCCCGGTGTCGAGGATCGCGCGGCCGGCGACACCGTTGATCTCGACGTCGAACAGCAGCTGGTTGCCCGGTGTCGTCTGAAACGCCACCCAGCGCGCCTCCGCATCGGGAGCGAGCGTGACGGCGACGGGAACAGGCGTGGCGGCCTCGACCGCCCTCGCCCGGCGCTGGACCGGTTCGGCCCGGCTCGCCGGAACCGCCGACGCCAGCAGCGTGGCGGGAATCATCAGGACGCAGCACCGCATTCGCGGCACAGCCTAGCGCGCGTGAACGCCGCTCGCCACTTCCGAATTACCCGCGAGGATCAGAGGCAGGCTTCGAGCAGTGCCTGGTCGAAGCCGAACTGCTTGGCCTTTTCGAGCGTGTAGGGACGCAGGCCCATCGCGCGATATTCGCCGATGATCTTGCCGTCGGCGCTTTCGTCCAGATACTCGAACTTGAAGAGCTCCTGCGTCACGATCACGGGACCTTCCATGCCGATCACTTCGGTGATGTTGGTCACGCGGCGCGAGCCGTCGCGCAGGCGCTTGACCTGGACGATCAGGTCGACCGAGTCGGCGATCTGGCGGCTGATCGCTTCCTTGGGCACCTTGATGTCCGACATCATCACCATGTTCTCCATACGCGCCAGGCATTCGCGTGGCGAATTGGAGTGGAGCGTCGCCATCGAGCCGTCGTGGCCGGTGTTCATCGCGGCGAGCAGGTCGAAACACTCGCTGCCACGAATTTCGCCCAGGATGATGCGGTCGGGACGCATACGCAGCGCGTTCTTGACCAGATCGCGGATCGTGATCTCGCCCTGGCCCTCCAGATTTGGCGGGCGGGTTTCGAGCGGCAGCCAGTGCGGCTGCTGCAGCCGGAGTTCGGCCGCGTCCTCGATCGTCAGCACGCGCTCGCCCGGGTCGATCATCTTGGACAAGGCGTTGAGCATCGTCGTCTTGCCCGAGCCGGTACCGCCCGAGATGACGATGTTGAAGCGGCTCGCGCCCGCGACCTTGAGCGCGGTCGCCATCTTCTCCGACATCGATCCGCCCTTGGCCATCATGTCGAGCGTGATCGGCTTGGCGGAAAACTTACGGATCGAGATCGCGGTGCCCTTGAGGCTCAAGGGCGGCACGATCACGTTGACGCGGCTGCCGTCCTTCAGGCGGGCGTCGGCGAGCGGCGTCGTCTGGTCGACGCGGCGGCCGACCTGGTTGACGATACGCTGGGCGATCTGGAACAGATGCTCCTCGTCGCGGAACTGGATGTTGGCGATCTCGAGCTTGCCCTTGCGCTCGACAAAGGTCTGGTCCGGCCCGTTGACCATGATGTCGCTGATCGCGGGGTCGGAGAGCAATTCCTCGAGCGGCCCCAGCCCGAGCAGCTCGTCGACCAGCACCTTTTCCAGCGCGAACTGTTCGCGGCGGTTGAGGGTGAGCTTCAGCTCGGCGAGCACCTCGCCGATGATCGGGCGAAACTCCTCAGCCAGCTCGTCCTTGTTGAGCGTGGCGGCGGCTTCGGGATCGACGCGTTCGAGCAGGCGCGGCAGCACCTGTTCCTTGATGCGGTGGATCGAGCTCTCAAAGCCCTCGACCCGGCTGTTCGCGGCGTCGCCCGACGCCTGCTGGCGTTCGTCGAGACGCGCCATCGCGTCGAGCCCCTGGGCGCTGACCAGCGGGCTGATCTCTTCGCTGGGGCTGGCACCGGGGACGGGGATCTGCGGGAACTGCGTTGCGACATCGGGTTCGCCGGGACGGGCCGGACCGCCCTGCATCGGGCGCGCCACGCCGAACGAAGGGCGCCCGCCGCCCGAACCATTTACGCCACTGCGTCGCCCGAATGCGTTCACGTCTGTCTCTCGCCCGGCCAAAACTATTGACCCCAGCGATAGGCGCGAACCTTTTACAATTGCCTAACCACGTCGCGAAACCGTCGGTCCGGCGGCGCGGATCAGGCCTCGGCGCGCTCGGCGAGCACGGTCAGGCCGCGCGCGTTAACCTCCGCAAAGCCGCCTTCGATGCGGATCGTTTCGGGTTCGCCACGCTCGGTACGATAGATGGCGAGCGCGCCGTCGCGGATCGTCGACATCAGCGGTGCGTGTCCTTCCAGCACACCGAAATCGCCGTCAGTGCCCGGCACGACGACCATATGCACCGATTCGGAGCGAACGAGCTTTTCGGGCGTGACGAGTTCGAAGTGGAGCATGTCCGTATCCTGTCTCCCTCTCCCCTTGTGGGAGAGGGTTGCGCAGACTTCCCCGACATATGTCGGGGTTAGTCGAAGCTGGGTGAGGGGTGAAGCCCGGCGGCGATCCCCTCATCCAACTACGGCTAGGCAGCAAGCTGCCAAGCCTTCGTATCCTTCTCCCACAAGGGGAGAAGGGCTTTAAGCCTCGCTGGCCATCTTGGCGGCCTTGGCGATCGCTTCGTCGATGCCGCCGACCATGTAGAACGCGCTTTCGGGCAGGTGGTCATATTCGCCGTTCACCACCGCCTTGAACGACTTGATGGTGTCTTCCAGCTGGACGAACTTGCCCGGGATGCCGGTGAAGACTTCCGCGACGTGGAACGGCTGGCTGAGGAAGCGCTGGATCTTGCGCGCGCGGCTGACCGTCAGCTTGTCCTCTTCCGACAGCTCGTCCATGCCCAGGATGGCAATGATGTCCTGAAGCGACTTGTACTTCTGCAGCGTCGACTGGACGGCGCGCGCGGTTTCGTAATGCTCCTGGCCGACGACGCGCGGCTCGAGCACGCGCGAGGTGGAGTCGAGCGGATCGACCGCCGGGTAGATGCCCAGCTCCGAAATCGCGCGGTTGAGCACGGTCGTCGCATCCAAGTGGGCGAACGAGGTGGCCGGCGCGGGGTCGGTCAAGTCGTCGGCGGGCACGTAGATCGCCTGCACCGAGGTGATCGACCCCTTGTTGGTCGAGGTGATGCGCTCCTGCAGCGCGCCCATGTCGGTCGACAGCGTCGGCTGGTAACCCACCGCCGACGGGATGCGGCCGAGCAGCGCCGACACTTCCGAACCGGCCTGGGTAAAGCGGAAGATGTTGTCGACGAAGAACAGCACGTCCTGGCCTTCGACATCGCGGAAATATTCGGCGATGGTCAGGCCGGAAAGGGCCACGCGCGCGCGTGCCCCGGGGGGCTCGTTCATCTGGCCATAGACCAGCGCGACCTTCGATCCTTCGCTGATCGCCTCGCCCGCCTCGTTCTTGGCGATGACGCCCGCGTCGAGGAATTCGTGATAGAGGTCGTTGCCCTCGCGGGTGCGCTCACCCACGCCCGCGAACACCGACGTGCCGCCATGCCCCTTGGCGATGTTGTTGATCAGTTCCTGGATGAGCACGGTCTTGCCCACGCCCGCGCCGCCGAACAGGCCGATCTTGCCGCCCTTGGCATAGGGCGCGAGCAGGTCGATCACCTTGATGCCGGTGACGAGGATGCTGGCTTCGGTCGACTGGTCGACGAACTCGGGCGCCTTGGCATGGATGGGGGCGGTGGTTTCCGCGCCGATCGGGCCACGCTCGTCGATCGGTTCGCCGACGACGTTCATGATGCGGCCCAGCGTCTTGGGGCCGACGGGCACGCGGATCTGCGCACCGGTGTCGGTGACGGTCTGGCCGCGGGTCAGGCCCTCGGTCGAATCCATCGCGATCGTGCGAACGGTGTTCTCGCCCAGATGCTGCGCGACTTCGAGCACCAGCCGGTTGCCGTTATTGTCGGTTTCGAGCGCCGACAGGATCGCGGGCAGCGTGCCGTCGAACTGCACGTCGACGACGGCGCCGATCACCTGGGCGATACGGCCGACATTGTTGGTGGTCCCGGCGGCGCGGGTCATTTCAGGCGCGGTTGCCATCTGCTTGTCCTTGGTCTGGCTGATTGTCCGGCGCCTTAGCGTCCGGACGCGTGAAAGTCACGGTGATGCGGCGCACGCCGTCCTCACCTTCGGTCGTATCGATCCGCACCGGCGTGCCGGCGATGCGGGTTTCGGCATCGGCTTCGCCAGCGACGGCGGCCAGCGCGTCGCCGGGTTCGAGGTCGAACTGGAACAGGAAATCGCCGATCACCTTGGCAAAGCGGCCCTTGGCGGTGTCGGCATAGTCGGGATCGGTCAGCGCGAGGGTGAAGTCGATGCGGTCGATCCGCGCCGCCGCCGCGCCGCTCACCTCGACCGTGCCTTCGTTCGGGGCCGGGCGATCCGATTGCGACAGGATGATCGGCTCGCCCCGGGTCGCGGCACCCTCGCCGGCCTGGCCATAGTCGGCGAGGCGGAAGCCGAACTGGTTGAGCGCGGCGACGGTGTCCGACGGCACGCCGAACACGCGGTCCCATTGCTTGAGGTCGGCGGTCGAATTGACCAGCTCGGCTTCCTGCTCGCGCACGGTCGGCTCGGCCGGCTGCGAATTGCAGCCGCCCAGCACCGTCGCCACCAGCAGGATCGCCAGCGCCGGCCGCATCAGAGCGCCTCCGCTCCCGAAATGATCTCGACCAGCTCGGTGGTGATCGCCGCCTGGCGCGTGCGGTTATATTCGATGTTGAGCCGCTTGATCAGGTCGCCGGCGTTGCGGGTCGCATTGTCCATCGCGGTCATCTTGCTGCCCTGCTCGGACGCCGCATTCTCGCGCATCGCGCGGAACAGCTGGATCGCGACGTTGCGCGGCAGCAGGTCGGCGAGGATCGATTCCTCGTCGGGCTCATATTCGACCACTGCGCCGCCATCGGTCGCCGGCGCGCCCTCGGCCGCTGCGGGGATCGCGACGGGCAGGATCTGCTGCTCGGTCGGTTCCTGGGTCAGCACCGACTTGAAGGTCGAATAGAACAGGTGCGCGACGTCGAACTCGCCGGCGTGGAAACGCGCGATCAGGTCGTCGGCATAGCCTTTGGCATCGGCGAAGCGCAGCTTGCCGAGATCGCCCGGCTCGATCGAATGCACCATCTGGTCGCGGAAGCTGCGCGCCAGCACCGCGCGGCCCTTGCGGCCGATGGTGTAGAACTTGACCGTCTTGCCTTGGGCGACCAGCTCTTCGGCACGGCGGCGGGCGAGGCGCGCGATGTTGGTGTTGAATGCACCCGCCAGCCCCTTGTCGCTGGTCGCGACGACGAACAGGTGCACCTGGTCACGCCCGGTGCCCGACAGCAGCAGCGGCCCGCCATCCTTGCGGCCGACGCGGGCGGCGAGCGAGGCGACGACGGCTTCCAGCCGCTGGGCATAGGGACGCCCGGCCTCGGCCGCGTCCTGCGCACGGCGCAGCTTGGCGGCGGCGACCATCTTCATCGCCTTGGTGATCTTCTGGGTCGACTTGACCGACCCGATCCGCATTTTCAGTGCCTTGAGCGAGGCCATGTTACCCTTTTCCTCCCTCCCCCTGGAGGGGGAGGATACAAAGACTTGCCGGCGTGCCGGCTAGTCGAAGTTGGAGAGGGTGGTGCCTGTGGCGGCCCCTCTCCCAACCCTCTCCCCGTGGGGGAGAGGGCTTTCAAATCACGCGAACGTCTTGCCGAACGCAGTCAGCGCGTCCTTCAGCTTTGCCTTGGTGTCGTCCGACAGGTCCTTGCTGTCGCGGATCGCGCCGAGCACGTCGGCGTATTGCGAGCGCATCGCGCTCAGCATCGCGGCTTCGTAGCGGACGACGTCCTGCACCGCGACCGCGTCCAGATAGCCCTGGGTGCCCGCGAAGATCGACACGACCTGTTCCTCGAACGGCATCGGGTTGAACTGCGCCTGCTTGAGCAGCTCGGTCAGGCGCGCCCCGCGGTTGAGCAGCTTCTGGGTCGAGGCGTCGAGGTCGGAGCCGAACTGGGCGAACGCCGCCATTTCGCGATACTGGGCGAGCTCCAGCTTGATCGAGCCGGCGACCTTCTTCATCGCCTTGGTCTGCGCGGCCGATCCCACCCGGCTGACCGACAGGCCGACGTTGATCGCGGGGCGGATGCCCGCGAAGAACAGGTCGGTTTCGAGGAAGATCTGGCCGTCGGTGATCGAGATCACGTTGGTCGGAATGTACGCCGACACGTCACCCGCCTGGGTTTCGATGATCGGCAGCGCGGTCAGCGAACCCGAGCCATGGTCCTTGCCCATCTTGGCCGCGCGCTCGAGCAGGCGGCTGTGCAGGTAGAACACGTCGCCCGGATAGGCTTCGCGGCCCGGCGGGCGGCGCAGCAGCAGCGACATCTGGCGATAGGCGACCGCCTGCTTGGACAGATCGTCATAGACGATGACCGCGTGCATGCCGTTGTCGCGGAAGAACTCGCCCATCGCGCAGCCGGTATAGGGCGCGAGGAACTGGAGCGGCGCGGGTTCCGACGCGGTCGCGGCGACAACGATCGAATATTCCATCGCGCCCGATTCCTCGAGCTGGCGGACGATCTGCGCGACGGTCGAACGCTTCTGGCCGATCGCGACATAGATGCAGTAGAGCTTCTTGGATTCGTCGTCGCCCTTGTTCGCTTCCTTCTGGTTGATGAAAGTGTCGATGGCGACGGCGGTCTTGCCGGTCTGGCGGTCGCCGATGATCAGCTCGCGCTGGCCGCGGCCGACGGGGACGAGCGCATCCAGCGCCTTGAGGCCGGTCTGCATCGGCTCGTGCACCGAGGTGCGCGGGATGATGCCGGGCGCCTTGACCTCGACGCGGCTGCGCTGGTCGGCGACGATCGGGCCCTTGCCGTCGATCGGGTTGCCGAGCGCGTCGACGACGCGGCCGAGCAGGCCGCGACCGACCGGCACGTCGACGATCGTTCCGGTACGCTTGACGACGTCGCCTTCCTTGATCTCGCTGTCCGAGCCGAAGATCACGACGCCGACATTGTCGGCTTCGAGGTTGAGCGCCATGCCCTGGATGCCGTTGGCGAACTCGACCATCTCGCCGGCCTGGACATTGTCCAGGCCGTGGATGCGGGCG
This sequence comes from Sphingomonas sp. CCH15-F11, assembly GCF_001557005.1. Classification (NCBI taxonomy): domain Bacteria; kingdom Pseudomonadati; phylum Pseudomonadota; class Alphaproteobacteria; order Sphingomonadales; family Sphingomonadaceae; genus Sphingomonas; species Sphingomonas sp. CCH15-F11. Next base: position 8,995 of record NZ_LSKG01000106.1, read on the forward strand.
ATGCCGTCGCCGACCGACAGCACCTGACCGGTTTCGGAAACCTGGGCTTCGGTGCCGAAGCTGGCGATCTGGTCCTTGATGACCTTCGAGATTTCTGCGGCGCGGATATCCATTGCGAGTGCCTTAACCTTTCATCGCGTGCGCGAGTGCGTTCAAACGGGTGCGGATCGAGCTGTCGATCATCTGGCTGCCGATGCGGACGACCAGGCCGCCGAGCAGCGCGGGGTCGACCGACAGGTCGACGGTGACGTCGCGGCCGGTGCGGGCGCGCAGCTGCTGCTTCAGCGCGTCGACCTGGGCCGGGGCAAGGGGGTGGGCGGAGACGACTTCGGCCGTCGTCTCGCCGCGATGGCGCGCGGCCAGCATGCGGAAGTCGCGCACGACCCGCTCCAGCTCGCCGAGGCGGCGGTTCTGGGCGAGCACGCCCAGCAGGTTGCGCGTGATCTCGCCGAGCGCCAGCGCGTCGGCGGCCGCCGCGATCGCGCGGCCGGCTTCGGTGCGTCCGACCACCGGGCTGGTGACCAGCCGGCGCAGCATATCCGATTCGCGCAGCCCCTGACGCACCCGATCCAGGTCGGATTCGACCGCGTCGATCGCCTTCGCCTCGCGCGCGAGCTCGAACAGTGCGATGGCGTAACGTCCGCTGATCGTTGCCTGAATACCGCCGGAAATATCCACGGGTCGCGGGTTCCTCTTAAGGGATCGGGTTGGTCCCATGGGGAAAGGGGGCGCCGGTCGGGCGCCCTCTAATGGGTCGCGGCGCGGTTAGCATCGGGTTCGCCGCGATGCAAGCGGGGCGCTGGCGGCGTGCCGACGCCGTCCCGGGCGGCGCGACGCGGCATCGCTGCGCGCCAAATCGCTTTGATCGCAATTGGCGGGACGGCGGGGCGGGTGCGGCGCTATATCAGGCTTGCATGTCCACGATCCTTCCCGATTCCGATCAGGCGATGGCCGCGTTCGAACGGCGCGACCGCGCCTGGGACGGCCGCGTCATCATCGCGGTCACCACGACCGGCATCTATTGCAAGCCGAGTTGCCCGGCGCGCCACCCGCGCCGCGAGCATGTCCGGCTGTATCCCGATGCCGATGCCGCGCGAGCCGCCGGTTTCCGTGCCTGTCTGCGCTGCAAACCCGACGAGGTCGGGCGCGAGCGCGTCGCGGTCGCCCGCGCCATCGACCTGATCGAGGCGGCGGAGGACGCGCTGTCGCTCGACGCGCTGGCGGGGCGGGTCGGCTATGCGCCCCACCATTTCCACCGCGTGTTCAAACGCGCGACCGGCGTGACGCCCGCGGCCTATGCCCGCGGGCTTCGCGCGCGCCGCATGACCGCCGCACTTGCCGAGGAGGACCGCGTGACCGACGCCATCTACGAGGCGGGCTATTCCGCGCCCAGCCGCTTCTACGAGACCGCGCAGGCGCGGCTGGGCATGACGCCGAGCGCATGGAAGCGCGGCGGCGCGGGCGTCACCATCCGCTGGACGGTGGCGCCGACGAGTCTGGGGCCGTTGCTGGTCGCTGCGACCGATCGCGGCATCTGTCGCGTGTCGTTCGACGAGGACGGCACCGCACTCGCCGCGCGTTTCCCGAATGCCGAACTGGTGCCCGGCGGTCAGGCGCTGGCGGAGCTGGTCACTCGCGTGGTCGCGATGGTCGAACAGCCCGGCCGGCACGTCGACCTGCCGATCGACGTTCGCGGCACCGCGTTTCAGGAAGCGGTGTGGCAGGCGCTGCGCGACGTGCCGCCGGGCGAGACGCGCACCTATGCCCAGATCGCCGCCGCCGCCGGCAATCCCAACGCGGTGCGTGCCGCAGGATCGGCCTGTGGGGCCAATCAGGTCGCGGTGCTCATCCCGTGCCATCGCGCGCTGCGCAGCGACGGGACGCTGGGCGGCTATGCCTATGGCCTCAAGCGTAAGGAAACGCTGCTCGAACGCGAGCGCGGCTGACGCCCGGGTTCAGCGCGCCCCTGCCGGTGCAGGCTTGCAGGCATAGACCAGTTTTTCGTTGGGCAACGGCGGCAGCGCGGCGCGGATCGCGTTTTGTGAATCGGCGAGCGCGGACTGCGCACCGGCATCGCCGTCGCATTGCCGGCCGTCGCGTGCGCCGCGCAGCCGGCGCGCCTCCGCCATCTGTGCCGCGCTCAGCAGGTAGCGGGTGTTGACATAGACGCCGCTTGCCGGGGTGAAATCGAGCACCGAGACGGTCTGCTCCTCATCGGGTACCAGCACCCGCTGCCAGCCGGTGCCGGCGCGGACATACTGGGTGCGGCCGTTGACGCAGCCATCCTCGCGCCAGTCGAGCTCGACGTCGCCGCTGGTCGAGACGGTCACCCGGCTGCGTTCGGGCTGGAGCGTGCAGACCAGCCGTCCCTGCGGCGTCGCCGCGACGGGTGCCGGCGCGGGTTCCGCCGGCTCGGGCACCGCGGCCGACGCGTCGAAATCGGGGCGAAGCAGGAACAGCGCGACCGCGCCGATCATCAGCACGCCGCCGCCCGCCGCGCTCCAGATCGCCGGGCGGCGGCGGCCGCGCGTCTCGAGCAGGCCGGCACCGCCGACCGCCATCGCGCCCAGCACGAGCAGCACCGCCGCGCCCGCGATGAAGTTCTCGCGCACTTCCTCGTTGCTGGCGCGCGCTTCCTCGATGGCCGCCTCGCGCTCCGACGCGGCGCGCGACAGGCGCGCGCGCTCGGCCGCAATCGCCTCGGCGGCGGCGCGCGCATCGGCGTCGCGGGTCTGGGCCAGCTGCTCCTCGATGCCGACGCACGTGCTCGCCACGGTCGCCACCTTCTGCCCCGCGCCGCGCAGGAACCCGGTAAGCTCGCTGTTGGCGACGGCGAAGCCGAAACCGGCATCGCCATCGTCGGCTCGGGTCAGCGCCGAGTTGACGCCCAGCACCCGGCCGCAGCGGTCGAGCAGCGGGCCCCCCGAATTGCCGCGCGCGATGTTCGCGGTGTGCAGGATCACCATCGTCCCCGCGAGCGTGCGCAGCCCGGAAAAATTGCCCTGGGTCCGCACCGGACTGACCGGCGTGATGAAGTCGGCCGCCGACCGGGCGGTGGCAAGGTCGACATTGCCCGGATAGCCGAGCGCCACCGCCTCGCTGCCGTCGCCGGGCGGGCCGGTGAACAGGGTGAGCGGGGGCAGTCCGGGACCGTCGAATTCGATCAGTGCCAGGTCGCGCTCCGGATCGACCGCGATCAGCCGGCCCTGGAACGACTTGTCGCCTTCCGACGGCACCACGCCGATGACGACATTGCCGGGATAGCGCGCGGCGGCCTCCACGACATGGGCGTTGGTGACGATGCGATTGGGCGCGACGGCGAAGCCGCTGCCGTGACCGAAGCCGACGACTTCGTCGTCCATGACCGCGATCGTGACGATGCGCACCACCCCGCGCCCGGCCGCGGAGATGTCGTCGGCGCGCGCCGGCGGCGCGGCGAACAGCCCCGCCAGGCATAATGCCCCCGCAACGATCCAGGCATAGCAGCGCGACATTCGATCCTCCGACCCGTCCCCGTCGCCGCTTTCGGGCAAAGCGCGCCGCGGTTCAAGCGGTCGCAGGGGCATATCGGGCGTTCGCGTCCTCGTCCGGCCGGGCATGCGCCCGCACGGGGCCCGTCACTCCGCGATGAAGCGGCGGACGATGTCCTTGGCGACGCGGATCGGACGGCGGGTCGAGGCGTCGAGCGCGCACCAGCTGCTCTGCACTTCGGCGAGCACCTCCTCGCCGCGGCGAATGACCGTGGTGAAGAAGGCGCGTGCGCCCTCGACCCGCTCGGCGATCACGGTGGCGATCACGTCGTCTTCGAGGAAGGCCGGGCGGCGATAGGTGATTTCGTGCTTGAGCGCGACCCAGAGGTGGCGAGCCACTTCCTCCGCCGGCGCGACCTTTTCCCAATAGGCGACGACCGCGTCCTGCACCCAGCTCAGATACACCGCGTTGTTGACATGACCCATATGGTCGATGTCGCCGGGGGCGATCGAGACGCTGTGCCGGTGGGGAACCGCAATTTCGGGCATGTCCATGGCATGACCCTGCCGGACAAAGGTGTCAATCGGGTTAGCGGGAAATCAGCTCCGTTCGACCTCGCTGACCGCGTCGACCGCGCGCAGCCCGGCGATCAGCCGCATCAGATGCGTCGAATCGCGGACCTCCACGTCGATCGTGTTGGTGTGGAAGGTGGTATCGCGATTGTCCATGCGCAGGCCGAGGATATTGGCCTTGTGCTGGCCGATAATGGTCGCCACCGTCCCCAGCGCGCCGGGTTCGTTCTTCAGCGTGACGTTGATCCGCGCCACGCCGCCTTCCGCCTTGTCGCCCCAGTTCAGGTCGACCCAGTCGGCGTCGCTCATGTCGCTCAGCACATGGCAGTCGATGGCATGGACCTCGATCCCCTCGCCGGGGCGGCGGATGCCGACGATGCGGTCGCCGGGCACCGGGCGGCAGCAGTCGGCAAGGTTGAAGGCGACGCCCGGCGTCAGCCCCTTGATGATGATTGCGTGGCGCTGCGGCGGGACACCGGCATCGGCACCGCTCGCCGAACCGGGCATCAGCGCCTCCATGATGGTCGCGTCATCCCATTTCTGGCGGGCGATGGCCTCCATCAACGCGGTGTCGTCGGCGACCTTGAGCCGCCTGAGCGCATCCGCCAGCGCATCGTCGCCGAGCTTGGCGGGCAGGCGGTCGACGATGTCGTCGTAGAGCTTGCGGCCGAGCGCGACCCGCTCGTCGCGTTCCTTGTGCCGCAGGTGCCGGCGGATCGCGGCGCGCGCCTTGCCGGTGATCGCGAAGTTCAGCCAGTTCTCCCGCGGGCGCTGCGCCTTCGACCGCAGGATCTGGACCTGGTCGCCATTGGCGATCTCCTCGCGCAGCGGCACGACGCGGCCGTTGATCTTGGCCCCCACCGCCTGGTCGCCAAGGTCGGTATGGACGGCATAGGCGAAATCGATCGGGGTCGCGCCCTTGGGCAGCTGGATCAGCTCGCCCTTCGGCGTGAAGGCGAAGATGCGATCCTGGTACATCGCCATCTTGGTATGCTCGATCAGCTCTTCCGGGCTTTCGGCATTCTCAAGAATCTCGATGAGGTCGCGGATCCAGCGGACCTGGGTATCGGGGCGGACCGCGTCCTGCTTGTACGCCCAGTGCGCGGCCAGCCCGTATTCGGCCTGGGCGTGCATCTCGCGCGTGCGGATCTGCACCTCGATCCGCGTGTCGCCGGCATGGATGATGCTGGAATGGAGTGACCGGTAGCCGTTTCGCTTGGGCGTCGAGATATAGTCCTTGAACCGGCCGGGCACCATCGGCCAGCGGCGGTGGATGACGCCGAGCGCGCGATAGCATTCCTCCTCGGTCGCCACGATCGCGCGGAACGCCATGATATCGGACAGCTGCTCGAGGCTGATGTGACGCTCGGACATCTTGCGCCAGATCGAATAGGGGTGCTTCTCGCGTCCCGACACCTCCGCGTCGATGCCGCCGCGCGACAGCAGCGACCCGAGGCCGCTCGCGATCTTCGCGATCTTGTCGCCGCCGTCCTGCTTGAGCGATTCGAGCCGGCGGGTGACCGATTCATACGCTTCGGGTTCGAGCTGCTGAAAGGCGAGCGTCTGCATCTCCTTCATGAACTCATACATGCCGATCCGCTCGGCGAGCGGGGCATAGATGTCCATCGTCTCACGCGCGATGCGGCGGCGCTTTTCCTCGTTCTTGATGTGATGGAGCGTGCGCATGTTGTGCAGCCGGTCGGCAAGCTTGACCAGCAGCACGCGGATGTCGTCCGACATGGCGAGCAGGAACTTGCGCAGATTCTCGGCCGCGCGCTCGCTTTCGGTCTGCGCCTCGATCTTGCTGAGCTTGGTGACGCCGTCGACCATGCGCGCGACGGCGGGGCCGAACTTGCTCAGGATCTCTTCCGGCGTGGCGACCGTGTCCTCGATGGTGTCGTGCAGGATCGCGGTCGCGATCGTCTCGTCATCGAGATGAAGATCGGTCAGGATGCCCGCCACCTCGATCGGATGGCTGAAATAGGGATCGCCGCTGGCGCGCTTCTGGCTGCCATGCGCCTGCATCGAAAAGACATAGGCGCGGTTGAGCAGGGCCTCGTCCGCAGACGGATCATAGCCCTTTACCCGTTCGACCAGTTCATATTGGCGCAACACCCGGCCAAGATTGGCCGGGTGCCGCTGCTTTGCAATATTTGTTTTTGCGGTTGCGTGGCTGCCGCGCGAATTACTTGGCGCGCGCGTTGCACTTTTCCATCGCGGCGGCGTCGAACGCCGAGCCGTTGGCGGTGAAGCTGGCGAGCTGGCCCATTTCCTTGGCCGCCAGTTCGCACATGACCTGGTCACGATTGCCGGCCTTCGGCGCGGCGCAGGTCGCACCGTCGCACTTCCACACAACCGAGCGGGTGACGAAGCTCGCCTCCGTCGGCGCGACGGCGGGAGTGGCGGTGTAATAGGACTTGGCGAGCGCCGGGGTGGCGCCGAGCACCAGGGCCGAACCGGCAAGCGTGAGAGCGAGCAGATGACGCATGAGGACCTCCATCGACGGCTGGGGAAGAAAGTTTCGATTCGCTACTTACAACGATGTCGTTAAAGCCTCGCGATATAAGTTGCAAGTAGAAACTTTTGCTGCGATGCAGTGTCTTTGTTGTTTTCATTCCGCGCCAAAAGCGGATAGAATAGAGGGCTATGGGTCATTCCGGATTGCGCGAGCCGCTCCGCGAGCTCGCCAATAACTGCAGCCTGCCGGCGGCGCTTGAAGCGATGGGTGAACGCTGGTCGTTCCTGATCCTGCGCGCGGCCTTCAACGGCCTGCATCATTTCGAGGAATATCAGTCGGAACTGGGCATCGCCCGCAACATCCTGGCCAACCGGCTGGCCCGGCTGGTCGGTCACGGCATTCTCGAGCGCCACGCGCTGCCCGAGGACCGGCGCAAGATCGCCTATTGCCTGACCGAAAAGGGCTTTGCGCTGCTGCCGACCATGGTCGCGCTGCGGCAATGGGGCGAGCGGTGGGAAACCGGCACGCCCGCGACGCCGATCCTGGTCGACAGCCGGGACATGAAGCCGATCGCACCGGTCGCAGTCCACGCGCATGACGGCCGGGTGCTCAGCAAGGAAGACCTGCTCTGGGCGCTTCCCGACGACGTGAACGGGCGGGGCGGGCTTTAGGAGCTCCGTTTCTCGACTTCGCTCGAAACGAACGGTCGGTGGCGAGTGAGCCGTTACAAGCCTTTAGGTGCACTCCCCCGCTCGTTTCGAGCGAAGTCGAGAAACGCAGATCGCTCAAGCCACCCGGGTGTCCAACGCCATCAGCGCCGCACGCACTTCGTCCGGGATCGGCGTTGCGCGGCCGGCGGCCAGATCGACATGCGCGCTGACGATCTCGATCACCGTATGCAGCGCACCCGTATCGGCGTGGACCAGCTCGACGCGCGTCGTCATGCTGGAGTTGCCGATGCGGTCGATGCGCACCCACGCCTCGATCATGTCGTCGTAGCGGAAGGGCGCTTTGTACTGGACGGTCGCCTGCACGACGTTGAACTCGGCCTCGGTCCAGACCGGCCCGAGCGCGTCCATGCCGCTCCAGCGCCAGAACTCGGTGACCGCGACATCGGCATATTCGAGGTAGCGCGAGTTGAAGACGATCCTCTGCCCGTCGATCTCGGCATAACGGACGCGAAAGCGGGTGGAGAAGGCGAAGCCGGTACGGGTCATGGTGCGCGGCAGTGGCGCAGCTTGGCCGGGGAGGCAAGGGGCACCCAGAATGGTGAGAGGCCCCGGCCTGCGCCGGGGCGACGCCAAGCCCCGTCGTCCCGGCGAAGGCCGGGACCTTTGGCCGATTACGCGCCGCGTCTCATCCCGCGTTGGCGGCCGGGGTGTTGACCCCCATCGACTGGAGATATTTGCGCACGTTGCGCGCCGCCTGGCGCAGCCGCTGTTCGTTCTCGACCATCGCGATGCGAACGTAACCCTCACCATTCTCGCCATAGCCGACGCCCGGCGCAACCGCGACCTTGGCGTGGGTGAGCAGCTGCTTGGAGAACTCCAGGCTGCCCAGATGCGCAAGTGCCGGGGGCAGGGGGGCCCAGGCGAACATCGACGCGCGCGGCGGCGGGATGTCCCAGCCGGCGCGCCCGAAGCTTTCGACCAGCACGTCGCGGCGCTTGTGATAGAGCAGGCGATTGGCCTCGACGATGTCCTGCGGCCCGTTGAGCGCCGCGCACGCCGCCGCCTGGATGGGCGTGAACGCGCCATAGTCGAGATAGGATTTTACCCGCGTCATCGCCGCGATCAGCCGGGCATTGCCGACCGCAAATCCGATCCGCCAGCCGGCCATGCTGTAGGTCTTGCTGAGCGAGGTGAATTCGACCGCGACATCCTTGCCGCCCTTGACCTGCAGGATCGACGGGGTTGGATGGCCGTCATAGTAAAGCTCGGAATAGGCCAGGTCGGAGAGGATCCACAGCCCCTGGTCCTTCGCGAACGCGACCAGCCGCTCGTAAAAGGCGAGGTCGACCGTTTCGGCGGTCGGGTTGGAAGGATAATTGACCACCAGCACGCTCGGCCGCGGCACGGTGAACGCCATCGCGCGTTCCAGGCTTTCAAAATAGCGTTCGTCGGGCGTGGTCGGCACCGCGCGGATCGTGGCACCGGCCAGGATGAAGCCGAAGGTATGGATGGGATAGCTGGGGTTGGGCGCCAGCACGACGTCGCCCGGCGCGGTGATCGCGGTGGCGAGGCTCGCCAGCCCCTCCTTCGACCCCATCGTCACCACGACCTCGCGCTCGGGGTCGAGCTCGACCCCGAAGCGGCGGCCGTAATAATTGGCCTGGGCACGGCGAAGTCCGGGGATGCCCTTCGATTGCGAATAGCCGTGCGCGTCGGGCTTCTGCGCGACCTCGATCAGCTTGTCGATGACGTGCGCGGGCGGCGGCAGGTCGGGGTTGCCCATGCCCAGGTCGATAATGTCCTCACCGCCTGCGCGCGCCGCTGCCCGCATCGCATTCACTTCGGCGATGACATAGGGCGGAAGGCGCTTCATGCGGTAGAATTCGTCGGACATCATCCTGCTCTGCTTCGGGATACGGATCGTCGCTTTACGCGATCGTGCCGGCGCGTGGAATCATCTTTGAACGCAATTGGCCGGAAATGCGAAATATCCTGACGCGCGCAATGGCTGACGAAACGGATCCGACGGGGTAAGGTGGCAAAAAAAGCGTGAGAGGCAAGGCCGATGGCGGACAACGAACCCAAGACCAGCACCACGCTGGAGGACCTGCAGCACTGGACCTATGTGCTCGGCCGCGCGCAGCAGATGATGCTGGAGCATGGGCATTACACGATGAGCACGACGCCGCTGTCCGCGATGACCGATCCGACCGCGTTCGCGCGCGCCAGCGCCGATTTCTGGGCGGATTCGATGCGGCTGTGGCAACGTTTCCTCGACCCCGGTCGCGCGCCCGCGTTCGAGGAGACGCCGGAACAGGCGCGCGACAAGCGGTTCAAGGCACCGCAATGGCGCGAGGACCCGCTGTTCGACTTTCTGCGCCAGAGCTATTTCCTGATCGCCGACCACCTGCTCAAGAATGTCGAGGCGCTGCCGGGCATCGAGGGGAAGCAGAAGGAGCAGGTGCGTTTTGCCACCAAGGGCCTGATCGACGCGATCAGCCCGACCAACTTTCCCGCGACCAACCCGGTGGTGATCGAGCGGATCATCGAGACGCGCGGCGAGAACCTTTTGAAGGGGCTCGGCAACATGCTCGCCGACCTGGCGCGCGGGCAGGTGACGCATACCGACGCGACCGCGTTCGAGCTTGGCCGCAACATCGCGGTCACCCCGGGCAAGGTCGTCAAGCGCACGCCGCTCTATGAGCTCATCCAGTATTCGCCCACCACCGAAACGGTGTTCGAGACGCCGCTCGTCATCTTTCCGCCGTGGATTAACCGCTACTACATCCTCGACCTCACGCCCGAGAAAAGCTTCATCAAATGGGCTGTCGACCAGGGGCTGACGGTGTTCGTCGTGTCGTGGAAGTCGGCCGACGCGTCGATGAAGGATGTGACCTGGGCCGATTATGTCGAGCAGGGGCAGATCGACGCGATCGACACGGTGCGCGAACTGCTGGGCGTGCCGGGCGTCCACACCATCGGTTATTGCGTGGCGGGCACGACGCTGGCGGCGACGCTCGCGGTGCTGGCCGCGCGCGGCGAGGCGGAGAAGGTCAGGTCCGCAACCTATTTCACCGCGCAGGTCGATTTCAGCGAAGCCGGCGAGCTGAGCCTGTTCGTCGATGACGAGCAATTGCGGATGATCCAGTCCGCGGCAACCGACGGCTATCTGGACGGGCGCTATCTGGCCGCGACGTTCAACCTGCTGCGCGGGCGCGAGTTGATCTGGAACTATGTCACCAACAATTACCTGCTCGGCGACGACTATCCGCCCTTCGACCTGCTGCACTGGAACGCCGACGTCACCAACCTGCCGGCGCGCTGGCACCTGAGCTATCTGACCGACCTGTATCGCGACAACCGGCTGGTGGTGCCGGGCGCGCTGGAGATCAACGGCACGCCGATCGACCTATCGCGGATCGCGACACCGACCTATATCCAGGCGGGTCGCGAGGACCATATCGCACCCGCCGCCAGCGTGTGGAAGCTGCAGACGCACCTGAAGGGTCCGGTCCGTTTCGTGCTGGCGGGATCGGGGCACATCGCCGGCGTGGTCAACCCGCCTGCTTCGGGCAAATACCAGTACTGGCTCAACCCGAACCCGACCGAAACGCTCGAAGATTTCGTCGCCGGCGCGGTCGAGACCAAGGGGAGCTGGTGGCCCGACTGGATCGAATGGATCGCCGCCCAAGCGCCGAATCATGTTGCGGTGGCAAAGGCGCGCATACCCGGCAAGGGACGCCTGCCCGCACTCGACGACGCGCCGGGGATGTACGTGAAAGCTAGATGATCCCAACAGGTTAGATTGCAGCAATTTAACATTGTTGCACTGCACAATAAACCCTTGCGAAGCTGGAAGTGCCACGCTATATGCTGCGCCGCAGCGACGTGTGTCCGTAACTTTCAGGAGTCGAGATGGCGAGCAAGGGTCCAGACCAGGGTGGCAAGAAGTCCGCCAGTCAGAAGCCGGCTGCCGGTGCCGGCAAGCCGGTGGCGAGCGCGGTGAAGACGACGGCGCCGGCTAACCCGGCAAAGGCCCCGCCCGCGGTCGCGTCAACGCCGGTCGCGCCCGCGGCGCCGAAGGCTCCGGCGCCCGCGCCGATGGCCAAGGTCGCCAAGCCTGCGCCTGTTGCCGCCAAGCCGGTGCCGCCGGTCGCCGCGGCCAAGATCGAGGCGCCGGTCAAGGCGCCCGTGTCCGCGAAGCCCGTCACCCCGACGGCGCTGCCCAAGGCAGCGTCGCCGGCTCCGGTCGTCACCCCGCCGGTCGAGGCCGCGGCCTCGGCGTCGATTCCGGCGATTGCGGTCGGCACATCAGATCATCCGGCGGAAACCGCCACCCCCGAAAAGTCCGTTGAGAAGGAACGCACCATCATGACCACCATCGAAAACACCATGCACAAGACCCAGACCATGTTCACCGACATGAACGACCGCGCCAAGCAGGCGATGGAAAAGAACGCCAAGCTGGTCGAGGAAATGAACGAGCTGGCCAAGGGCAATGTCGAAGCGGTCGTCGAATCGACCCGCATTGCCGCCAAGGGCATGGAAACGCTGGGCCAGGAAGCCGCCGAGTTCAGCCGCAAGTCGTTCGAGCAGGCGAGCGCGATGATGAAGTCGCTGGCCGCCGCCAAGTCGCCGACCGAGTTCATGAAGGTCCAGAGCGACTTCTTCCGCACCTCGTTCGACACCTATGTCGCCGAAGCGTCGAAGCACACCGAAGCGATGCTGAAGCTGGCCGGCGACGCCGCCCAGCCGATCTCGAGCCGCGTTGCGGTCGCCGCCGAGAAGATCAAGGTCGCGGCCTGATCTTTCGCGCGAAAGCGTGGCGTAAATTGAGGGGCGGTCGCGCGATGCGGCCGCCCCTTTTTTGGCGGCGTGCGTGATGCGCGGCATCCCGCGCCCGGCCGGGCGGATCGCCCTAAAAGGCGTGTCCGAATGCGACCCCCAGCACCACCGCATCCTCGGCGTCCGAAAAGTCATAATGCGCCTGCGGTGACAGGGTGAAACCGCCGCCCAGTTCGAATTCGTAGAGCGCGCCGAGCCGGACGACGAACGCCGTCGCGCCCTCGGCGAATTCGACGCCGGGGCCAGTCTGGATGGCCAGCCCCCGCCACAGATGGATGTCGGCGGTCGCGAGCAATGTGGTCGAATCGAGTGGCCCGAAGGCACGCTCCGCCACCGCACCCAGCCCGATGCGCTCGCTTACCCGATATTCGTAATCGAGCCCCAGCGTGAAGGCGCTGTCGCTTTCGTCTTCGTCGAGGATCGTCGCGCCCACAATGACCGACAGGTGATGCCGGCCCGCATCATCGACGACGCGCGCCTGAGCCGCCGCCGGCCGGGGCGAGGTGGCGCAGGACAGGGTGGCGAGGGCCGCGAGGGTCAGAAGGCGCGTTCGCATCATGGCGCGGCCATAGCTGAGGCGCGAGCCGGCATTCTTTTAGAATGGCGCGGTGATTGTCGGCACCGCGCACAGGCTCGACCCTTTGTCCAAAGCCTTGCGGGTGGCATTTTGTTCGATCGCCGGCTCCGTCACGCCTCAGCGATGGTTCGCGCCATCGCGCTGGCCGCCTCCGCGCAAAGTCGCGCGTAGAGGCGGACGAATCGGTCTGGATGCGAACCGCGGTGCTCTGGATGCGGGCCAGGCAGATATCCGCAGTTTCGAGGCGGCGATTTCGAGGCGGCGATGATTTAGGTGCTGCACGGCGGGCCTGGCATTGGACGAATCCCGGCGCGCATGCCCGTTTCTTGCCCCGGCCGGCCTTTTTCGGCGGCGCTTGCCCCTTGCCCTTGGCCCGGTCGATGCCATATTTTGTGCCAACGATGGCAGAGCATCTCCCGACCCCCATTTCGATGGCCGAAGACAAGGACGATGAGGGCGGCGGCAACTCATTGGGTGTCGCCACGCGTACGCGCGCCAAGACCAAGAAGCCGACACCCTATCGCGTCCTGATGCTCAACGACGATTATACGCCGATGGAGTTCGTCGTCCTCGTCCTCCAGCGGTTCTTCCGCATGGACATGGAGGAGGCGACCCGCGTGATGCTCCACGTTCACCAGCGCGGCGTGGGGGTGTGCGGCGTGTTCAGCTACGAAGTCGCCGAGACCAAGGTCAGCCAGGTGATCGATTTCGCCCGACAGAACCAGCACCCGCTGCAGTGCACGCTCGAAAAGGCCTGATCGGCTGACCTTCAGTTCGGGTCGGGCAGCCAGTCGAGCCGCAGGCCCTGGTAGCGGTCGACATAATCCGACGCATCGGCCAGCGCGGCGGCATCGCGCAAGGTGACGCGACTGCCCTCGCGCGCGATCAACCCCTCGCGCTCCAGCTGACGCAGCATCCGGTTGACGTGAACCGAGGTCAGCCCGGTCGCGTCGCCGATCTCCTCCTGGGTCAAGGCGAGCGTGAAGCTGTCGCCGATCGACGAATCGGTCGTGCGCATCCGATTGCGCCATTCGAGCAGGAGCGCGCCGACCCGTGCCTTGGCCGAGGTGCGGCCGAGCATCGCCAGTCGGTCGGTCAGCGCGACGCGCTCGACCTGGTTGACGACGAGCAGGAGCGCGGCGAGCCGGGGATGCGAGGCGACCAAGGCCGACAGCGCCGCCCGCTCGAACGGGCAGACGACGCAGTCGGACAGCGCACAGATGCTTTCCGGCGCGGTGTCATAGATCATCGCCGACACGCCGAGCACGTCGCCCGGAAAGAAGAAGCGCAGGATCTGGCGGCTGCCGTCCGACATCAGGGCGTAGCTCATCATCAGCCCCTTGCGCAGCACGAACATCTCGGCGCTCGGCTCGTTCTCGCGCTGCACGAACGCGCCGCGCCGGATGTCGCGACGATGCTCCTCCAGCCGCTCGAGCGCGGTGCGCTCGCCCGGCGTGAGTGCGACGAGATTTCCCAGCACTTCCGCGAAACAACTCCCCGAAGCCGTCACAAACGCCCCCTCTTCTCGCTTCGCAAAAGCATTGGTTCGCGATCGTCGCATTAAAGTGGGTTAATCGCCAGACGCCCGTCGCGAATGTGACAAGATCGACCGTGCTCTTGTGTCGTCCCGCACATTCTTTAGTAACCCCGCGATGGACCGTATCCTCATCCGCGGCGGCAACCGCCTGACCGGCCGAATCGCCATTTCGGGCGCAAAGAACGCGGCGCTCACGCTGATGCCGTGCGCGCTGCTGACCGACGAGCCCCTGACGCTGCGCAACCTGCCGCGGCTCGCCGACGTCGACGGTTTCGGCCACCTGCTCAACCAGCTGGGCGTGTCGACCATGGTCGAGGGCGCGCACCCGACCGATTTCGGGCGGGTGATGACGATGCGCGCGGCGCGGCTGACATCGACCGTCGCGCCCTATGACATCGTGCGCAAGATGCGCGCGTCGATCCTGGTGCTGGGGCCGCTGGTCGGACGTGCGGGGGAGGCGACGGTGTCGCTGCCCGGCGGCTGCGCGATCGGCAACCGTCCGATCGACCTGCACCTGAAGGCGCTGGAGGCGCTGGGCGCGGAAATCGAGCTGGCCGCGGGCTATGTGAAGGCGACCGCGCCGGGCGGGCGACTGCCGGGCGGGCGGGTGACCTTTCCGATCGTGTCGGTCGGCGCGACCGAGAATGCGCTGATGGCCGCCGTGACCGCGCATGGCGGGTCGGTGATCGAGAATGCGGCGCGCGAACCCGAAATCGTCGACCTGTGCCGCTGCCTGGTCGCGATGGGCGCGTCGATCAGCGGCATCGGGACGGAGACGCTGGAGATCGAGGGGCGCGACCGGCTGCACGGTGCGACCTATCGCGTCATGCCCGACCGGATCGAAGCGGGCAGCTATGCCTGTGCCGCTGCAATCACCGGCGGCGCGCTCGACCTGGTGGGCGCCGAGCCGGCGGACATGCGCGCAACCATCGCCGCGCTGGTCGAGGCGGGCGTGACGGTGGAGCCGCGCGGCGATGCGTTGCATGTCGCCGCCAGCAACGGCATCGGGCCGCTGACGCTGTCGACCGCGCCCTATCCGGGGTTCGCCACCGACATGCAGGCGCAGTTCATGGCGATGCTTTGCAAGGGCAAGGGTGCCAGCGTGCTGACCGAAACGATTTTCGAGAACCGCTACATGCACGTGCCCGAGCTGGCGCGGATGGGCGCGGACATTACGGTCAAGGGACGCTCGGCGGTGGTGCGCGGCGTCGACCGGCTGGTGGGTGCGCCGGTGATGGCGACGGATTTGCGCGCGTCGATGAGCCTGATCCTTGCGGGATTGGCGGCGGAGGGTGAGACCCAGGTCAGCCGCGTCTATCACCTCGACCGCGGCTATGAGCGGCTGGAGGAAAAGCTCCAGGCGGTCGGTGCGGACATCGAGCGGGTTGGCGATGGGTGAACGCCCGGCCGGCGGATAAGGGTAATCGCGCGAAGGCGCAAACGCGCGAAGGGGTTTCTCACGGAGGCGCAGAGGACGCCGATACGCTGAAATTCCGTGCGTCGCCCCGGCGAAGGCCGGGGCCTTTAGCCATTTATGCGCCCGCCCGCGGGCAGTGAGGTTCGATCCCGGATGACCCAGAGGCCCCGGCCTACGCCGGGGCGACGCAGATGGATATGCGTTCGACCACGCCTTTGCGCGATCCCCGTCTCCGCGTCCTCCGCGTCTCCGCGTGAACCTCCCCTTCGCGCCTTCGCGCCTTCGCGCGATTGACCTTCTGGCCTACGCCGTCCGCTCCGGCACTTCGGCGGCGTCCTGGGCGATCACGCTGTCGGGGGCCATCGCTTCCCACGGGAAGATGAACCAGTCCTTGGTCACCGCGCGGTCGATGGTGCGGGCGGCATATTCGACGCGCTGGCCGGAGCGGATATTGTCGAGCAGGGTGGCGAAGCGCACATGGTCCATCACCGCCCCCTTGGCGGCCAGCCGCGCGCGCAGCCGGGCGATCGTCCCGCCCGTGTCATTGATGTCGTCGAGGAACAGCAGCGTCTCGCCCTCGCGGGTGCGTGCCGCCAGCCGGTCGAGCGGGGCTTCGGAAAAATCCTCGACCTTCGACGAATAATCGACTGACAGCGTGGCGAGGCCCGTCGCGTGGCTGAGATAGACGCCGGGGGCGAGCCCGCCGCGGCCGATGCCGATGATGAAGTCGGGTCGCCAGTCGCCCGCCATCAGCGCGTTCGCCAGCGTGCGGACCAGCGCGGCGAACTCGTCATGCGGGATGGGCGTAAATACGGGCATCAGGCGTGCGCCGATGCATAGGCGTCGATCGCGGCGAGATGGCGGTCGACGTCCGCGGGGTCGAGGAAGCTGCCGGTGAAGCTGTTGCGGGCGAGCTGGACGAGCGCGGCACGGTCGAGCCCGCGCGCTTCGGCCACCGCGCGGTAGTTATCGGCGACATAGCCGCCGAAATAGGCCGGATCGTCCGAATTGATCGTGGCGCGGAGGCCCGCGGCGAGCATCCGGTCGATCGGATGATCCTCCAGCCGGTCGACGACGCAGAGCTTGTGGTTGGACAAGGGACAGACGGTCAGCGTCATGCCGTCGCGCGCCAGCCGCTCGACCAGTTCAGCGTCCTCGAGGCTGCGATTGCCATGGTCCAGCCGGTCGATGTGGAGCAGGTCGAGCGCCTGGCGGACATAATCGGGCGGCCCTTCCTCGCCGGCATGGGCGACGCGCTTGAGGCCGAGTCCTGCGGCGGCGGCGAAGACGCGCGCAAACTTCTCCGGCGGGTGACCCAGCTCCGACGAGTCGAGGCCCACGGCGGCGATGTGCGACAGCCACGGCTTCGCCTGTTCGAGCGTCACGAACGCATCCGCCTCGTCGAGATGGCGCAGGAAGCACAGGATCAGGCGTGACGTGATGCCGTGCGTTGCCTGCGCCTCGGCACAGGCGGACAATAGCCCGCGAATTACCGTGTCGAACGCGATGCCGCGCGCGGTGTGCGTCTGGGGATCGAACATCAGCTCGGCATGCACCACGCCGTCGCGCGCCACCCGGTCGAAATAGGCCATCGCCAGGTCGTGGAAATCACGCTCGGTGATCAGCACGCCCGCGCCCTGGTAATAGATGTCGAGAAAGTCCTGGAGCCGGGTGAAGCTATAGGCGGCGCGCACCTCCTCCACGCTGGCGAACGGGATTGCCACACCGTTGCGCGCGGCGAGTTCGAACATCAGCTCGGGCTCGAGGCTCCCCTCGATATGCAGGTGCAGTTCGGCCTTGGGAAGGCCGGCGATGAAAGCGTCGAGATCGGACATGCAGCGACTGTGCTGCATCGCGGCGGGGGCGTCAAATGGCGGTGGAGCAGGACAGATGCCAAGCCGTCGCCCCGGCGCAGACCGGGGCCGCTGGCCGAATTGAACCTGTCGCGCCAGAGCGTAGATCGTTCGTTGCGCGAACATTGCCAGCGGCCCCGGCCTGCGCCGGGGCGACGTGCCTGTTCCCACGCTACTTCGCCGCGGCTCCGCGCGAAACGCCTCCGCGCGGCTCCCCCAGCCCGCTCACACCGCGGTCAGCGCCTGGTCGAAATCGGCGATCAGGTCGTCCGCGTCCTCGACCCCGATCGAGATGCGGACGAGATTGTCGGTGATGCCCAGCGCCTGCTTGCGCTCGGCGGGCACCGACAGGTGCGTCATGCCGGCCGGGTGGCTTGCCAGCGTCTCCGTCCCGCCCAGCGACACGGCCAGCTTGGCGATCTTGAGCGCGTCGAGGAACGCGAACGCCTCCGCCTCGCCGCCCTTGAGGTAGAGCGAAAAGGTCGAGCCCGCGCCCGTGCAGTGGCGGCGATAGATGTCGGCCTGGCGCGCATCCGCACCGCCCTCGAGGAAACCGAGATAGCCGACGCGCTCGACCTTCGGATGGTCGCGCAGGAACGCGCAGACCTTTGCCGCATTCTCGCCCGCGCGGCTCATGCGCAGTTCCAGCGTCTCCAGGCTGCGCAGCAGCATCCAGGCGGTGTTGGGGTCACAGATCGTGCCGATCGTGTTGCGCATCAGCCGGATGGTGTCGATGTGCGCCTTGCTGCCCAGCACGCCGCCCGCAACGAGGTCCGAATGGCCGCCGGCATATTTGGTCAGCGAATAGACGACGATGTCGGCGCCGTGCTTCAGCGGCTGGTGCCACAGCGGGCCGAGGAAGGTGTTGTCGATCGCGATCGGCGGCTTTTCGGCCGCATTGGCGAAGATCGCGTCACGGCTGGCGGCCACCGCCTCGACATCGACCAGCGCGTTGGTCGGATTGGCCGGGCTTTCAAGGTAGATCAGCGCGACGCGGCCCGATGCTGCCTTGCCCAGCACCGCGTCGATTTCCTCGCGCGTCGCCCCGGCGGGGAAGTCGAGCCAGTGCACGCCGAAGCGGCCCAGGATACGCGCGATCAGCGTCTCGGTCGCGGCATAGAGCGGCCCGGAATGGACGATGGTGTCGCCGGGGCGGACCATCGACAGGAACAAAGTCGCGATCGCCGACATGCCGGACGAAAAGGCCAGCGCATCCTCGGCTTCTTCCCACACGCCCAGCCGGTCCTCCAGGATTTCCTGATTGGGTCCGTTGAAGCGCGAATAGACGAGGCCCTCGGCCCCGCCGGGCCGCTTGCCGGTCACGCCCTCGAAATGGCGCTTGCCGGCGGCAGCGTTCGGAAAAACGAAAGTCGAGGTGGCGAAGATCGGCGGCTTCAGCGCGCCCTCCGACAATGCGGGATCGAAGCCGTGCCCCATCATCAGCGTCGAGGGCTTGAGCTTGCGCCCGCCCAGTTCGACGATGTCGGGCTTGGGGCGGCGGCGCGGGGTGACGCCGGTCAGCTCGGCTTCGGTGGGTTTGGTCATCGGGAAGAAACTCCGGCAGCAGGTCGCCCGTCTGATGCGGGCCAATGCGCCGGCTCTACCCGATGATTGCCGGGTGGGGGAGGGGGGTCACAACGCGATCAGGCTGATCTGCCGCCCATAATCGGGCTCGCCCCGGTGCGTCGCGCGGCGAAAGCTGTAGAAGCGGTCTTCGTCCACATAGGTGTCGAGCCCAAGCAGCTCGACCCGCCGCAACCCGGCGGTGGCGAGCCGGTGCGCGACATAGGCTTCCAGGTCGAACTGCGCGTGGTCCGGCCGCCCGGGGGAAAAGAAGCGATCATTCGCCGGGTCCTGATCGCAAAACCGCGCGACGAAGCCGTTGTCGACCTCATAGCTCGCCCGCGCAATGCACGGGCCGATCGCGGCGACGATGCGGCCGCGATCCGCGCCCAGCGCCTCCATCGCCGCGATCGTCGCATCGGTGACGCCGGCAATCGCGCCTTTCCACCCGGCATGCGCCGCGCCGATCACACCCGCGTCAACATCGGCGAACAGCACCGGCGCGCAATCGGCGGTGAGGATGCCGAGGGCGAGGCCCGGCGTCGCGGTGACCAGCGCGTCGGCGCGCGGGCGTTCGGCGGGCACGTCGTCGACGGTGACGACATCGGCGGAATGAACCTGATACACCGTGACCAGCGCCGCCCCCGGCGCGACCGCGGTCAAGGCGCGGCGTCGGTTCTCGGCAATCGCCTCCGGATCATCCGCGCTGCCCAGCCCGACATTCAGCCCGGCGACGATGCCGGTCGACACGCCTCCCCGCCGGCCGAGAAAGCCGTGGCGCATGCCCGCGAGCGCCGGCGCGCGGATCACGTCGACACTCACAGCGCCAGCCGCATGACGATGTCCTCGTCCTCATGGTTGCCGACCTTGAAGACATAGGGGCCGACTGCCTCGAAGCCGTAGCGATCATAGAAGCGCCGGGCGCGGTGATTGTCGGTGAAGACCGAGAGATAGAGGTCGCTCGCGCCGCCGGCCCGCGCGGTATCGATCACCCACGCCATCAGTTCGGCCGCAGCGCCCGAGCCCTGCCAGGGCTTGAGGATATAGAATTGGCGCAGTTCGATCGAGGGACCGCGCGGCTTGAAGGGCAGGCTGGGCGGGCCGACCTTGGCATAGGCGACCGCCGCACCGTCCGCCTCGCCGACCCGAACGCGAAATGCGGGGTCGGTCAGCTCGTCATGCCAGCGTGGCGTGCTGTGCCCGGCCAGGAACAGCGCGAGGTCGTCGGGATGATAGAGGTGGCCGAAGGTTTCGGTGAAGCTGTCGCGCGCCAGTCTGGCGAGCGCCGGGGCGTCTTCGGCCACCGCATCGCGAAAGACGATCGTCATGCAAACCCCGCGGGTGCGGGCCAGCCCGGCGCGGTGACCGCCAGCCCCTTGAACAGCGCGCCCATCTGATCCGGCGCGACCAGGCGATTGCGGTCGGCGGCGATCTGGTCCGCGCGCTCCGGCGCGGTGCGGGCCAGTCCTGCGGCGCGCGTGTCGATGCCGAGCGCGACGAGCAGCTGCCCCTGATCGACCGGGCCGTAGGCGAGCGCGTCTTCGGCCCGTGCCGCCTCCGCCAGCGTCGCGAAATCGACATGCGCGGTCAGGTCGCGACTGCCCGGCTGCTCGAACGGATTTGCAAAGGCGTGGCCGGACACGGCCTGAAGCGTATCGCCGATCGCCGGACCTGAATAGCCATAGTCGAGGATGATCGCCGCGCCGCCGCCCGCCACCAGCCGACGGGCGAGCCCGCGCATCGTCGCCACCGCGGCGGGCGAGGTTTCCAGGATATCGCCGGGCTGCGCATCGCCAAAGGCGGGTGGCACCACCGCGTCGAAGCTGTCCCTGCCCGTGATCGGCAGAAAGAGCGTGTCCTGGCACGCGACCAGCCGTTCGCGCCAGCCATCGCCGGTGCGGATCAGCTGGCGGATCGGGAGCGCGTCGAAAAATTCGTTGGCGACGACGATCAGCGGCAGGTCGTCGGGGACGCTGAACAGGTCGATATGCCATTCGGCACCGGGCACGCGTTCCGCCTGTGCCGCGCGCAGGACCGGGCTCGTCTCGATGAAATGAACCGGCGGGGTCAGCCCGACCGTCGCCATCGCGCGCAGCGCGTCGGCGGCGAGCGTGCCGCGGCCGGGCCCATATTCAACATAGCGCAGATCGGGTCGCCCGGCGCGATCCCACAGGTCGGCGAGCGCAAGGCCGATCAGCTCGCCGAACATCTGGCTGATTTCGGGTGCAGTGGTGAAGTCGCCCCGCGCACCCAGCGGATCGCGCGTCGCATAATATTCGGCGTTCGCCGCCTGCATGAACTGCGACAGCGGGATCGGACCGGCCAGCGTGATCGCGCGGGCCAGGCGGTCGGGCAACGTGCCTTCGGCGTCGGACGACACGGCCGCGCGCGCCTTCAGGCGATGCTTTCCTGGCCCGCGACGGCCTCGACGCGGTGGCGTCGCGACCTGGCGGTGGCGATCAGGAACACGCCGCCCGCGATCATCGGCAGACAGAGCAGCTGGCCCATATGGATCGTCGTGGCGAAGAACGTGCCCTCGAACTGCTGGTCGGGTTCGCGGAAGAACTCGACGAAGAAGCGGGCGACGCCGTAGCCGAGCAGAAAGATGCCGACCAGCCGGCCGGGCTCGTAGCGCGCACGGGTTCGCCAGAAGAAGAAGGCGAGGACGAGAAACAGCACGATGCCCTCGAGCCCCGCCTCGTACAGCTGGCTCGGATGGCGCGCGGGATTGAGCCCGCCCGCGACGGTGCGCGGAAAGACGATCGCCCAGGCGACGTCGGTCGGCTTGCCCCACAGCTCGCCATTCACGAAATTGGCGATACGACCGAAAAACAGGCCGAACGGGACGACGCATGCGACATAGTCATGGACGCGCAGCCAGTTGAGCCCGTGCTTGCGCGCCAGCAGCATGATCCCGATCGAGGTGCCGATGACGCCGCCGTGAAAGGACATTCCGCCATCCCACAGCCGCAGAATTCGGATCGGATTGGCGAACAGGTCGGGCGCGTAGAACAGGACATAGCCAAGCCGCCCGCCCAAGATGATGCCGAGCGTCGCGTAGAAGACGAGGTCGTCGGCATGACGCCGCGCCATCGGCGCGCCCGGCTGGTCGAGCAGCTTGAGCAGATACCACCAGCCGATCAGGATGCCGGCGATATAGGCCAGCGAATACCATTTGAGCTGGAAGAAGCCGAGGTCGAGCGCCACCGGATCCAGCCCGAGATCGGTGAATTGGAGATGGCCGGTGCTGGCGGCGAGCAGGGGCAGGATCAAGACATAGGCTCCGGCAAAGGGCGATGTCGCCGCTTTACCGGGCTGTCAGGTCAAACCCAAGCGCTTATCCGCATGCCGGTACCGGCAAAGGCGGGTCAGGCGGTGACCTGATCGCGCGCTTCGCGCGCGGCGCGGGCGGTTTCGACGCGTTCCTGGCGCTCGGCCATGCCGATCCAGGCGGCTTCGGCACGCAGCGCGCGATCGCGGACATTGGCGAGCGTTGCGTTCTCGGCTTCGGTACGCGCGCGTTCGGCCTGTTGGCGATAGGTGAGAACGGTCATGCGGGCCCTCCTTCTTGGGTGCGCGCGAAAAGTGCGGGCAGGGTCAATGGTGACAACGCACCAGTGGCCGGATGGTTCGATCGGAGGGGCCGGACGCGCCGCGGACGACGCGCCCGGGACCGGATCAGTCCGCAGCCTGCAGATTGACCGCGCTGGTGCGACCGCGCTTGTCCTGCTCCAGCTCGTACGAAACGCGCTGGTTCTGGTTCAGCGTCGCCATGCCGGCGCGCTCGACCGCGGTGATGTGGACAAAGGCGTCCTGGCCACCATTGTCAGGGGCGATGAAGCCATAACCTTTGTCGCTGTTGAAAAACTTGACGGTTCCGACGGTGCTCATGTTCATTTCCTTCATGTTGTCGGCCGCCCGGACGTCGAGCGACCTCGCGCTGCAAGGGGCAGGGAAAGAAGGAATGAGGGGCCGCAAAGCTCCAAAAGACCGTCGATTTGCGACTGTAGCGCCCGCGATATGGGCGCGATCGGGCAAAATAGCAAGCTGCAGTGCCGTGACCCGCCAAAAAAGAAACGGGCGCCCGGTATCCCGGACGCCCGTCGATCGGGATATCGATCCGTCGATCAGCCGGAATAATACATGTCGTATTCGACCGGGCTTGGCGTGGTTTCGAAGCGGATGACGTCGTTCCACTTCAATTCGGCGTAGGCTTCGATCTGGTCCTTGCTGAATACATCGCCCTTCAGCAGGAAATCATGATCCTCCTGCAGCGCAATCAGCGCCTCGCGCAGCGAACCGCAGACGGTCGGCACGTTGACCAGCTCGGCGGGCGGCAGGTCGTAGAGATTCTTGTCCATCGCCTCGCCGGGATGAATTTTGTTCTGGATGCCGTCCAGGCCGGCCATCAGCAGCGCCGAATAGGCGAGATAGGGGTTGGCGAGCGCATCGGGGAAGCGGAATTCGACGCGCTTGGCCTTGGCCCCGGTGCCATAGGGGATACGGCACGACGCCGAGCGGTTGCGGCTGGAGTAAGCGAGCAGCACGGGTGCCTCGAACCCCGGCACCAGCCGCTTGTAGCTGTTGGTCGTGGGGTTGGTGAAGGCGTTCAATGCGCGCGCATGCTTGATTACGCCGCCGATGAAATACAGGCACATGTCCGACAGACCGGCATAGCCATTGCCCGCGAACAGCGGCGTGCCCTTGTCCCAGATCGACATATGGGTGTGCATGCCCGACCCGTTATCGTCCTTGATCGGCTTGGGCATGAAGGTCGCGGTCTTGCCATAGGCCTGTGCGACCTGGTGCACGACATATTTGTAGATCTGCATCCGGTCGGCGGTGGTGGTGAGCGTCCCGAAGGTCAGGCCCAGCTCGTGCTGCGCCGCGGCGACCTCGTGGTGGTGCTTGTCGCAGGGCAGGCCCATCTCGATCATCGTCGAGACCATCTCGGCACGGATGTCGACCGCGCTGTCGACCGGCGCAACGGGGAAATAGCCGCCCTTGGCCCGCGGACGGTGCGCCAGGTTGCCGGCTTCATACGCCTTGCCCGAATTGGTTGGCAGCTCGATGTCGTCGATCTTGAAGTAGCTGGTGTTGTAGGCGGTTTCGAACTGGACGTCGTCGAACATGAAGAACTCGGCCTCGGGCCCGACATAGACGGTGTCGCCGATCCCGGTGTTCTTCAGATACGCCTCGGCCCGCTTCGCGGTCGAGCGCGGGTCGCGGGCATACAGCTCGCCGGTCGACGGCTCGACAATGTCGCAGAACAGCACCAGCATCGGCGTGGCCGAGAAGGGGTCGACATAGACCGCGTCGAGATCGGGGCGAAGGATCATGTCCGACTCATTGATCGCCTTCCACCCTTCGATCGACGACCCGTCGAACATCAGGCCATCGGTCAGCTCATCCTCGCCGAGCACGCCGGCCACCATGGTCAGGTGCTGCCACTTGCCCTTGGGATCGGTAAAACGCAGGTCGATCCACTCGATTTCCTGGTCCTTGATCATCTTCAGGATCGTGCCGGCGTTATTGGCCATCTCAATTCATCCCTTTCGTCTGGAAAACCGCTTGCCGCGAATCGCACAATGAAATTGCGGCCGACGCGATATGTCTCACAAGAATGCTGCGCCGCGTCAAATCGCGTCGTTGTCCCGTTCGCCGGTGCGGATGCGCAACGCGGTCTCGACGGGAATCACGAAGATCTTGCCGTCGCCGATGCGGCCGGTCTGCGCCGAGTTTGCGATCGCCTCGACCACGCGGTCGGCCAGCCCGTCCTCGATCACCACCTCAAGCTTCACCTTGGGCAGGAAGTCGACGACATATTCGGCACCGCGATACAGTTCGGTATGTCCCTTTTGTCGCCCGAAGCCCTTGGCTTCGGTGACGGTGATGCCGCTGACGCCGACTTCGTGCAGCGCTTCCTTCACCTCATCGAGCTTGAACGGCTTGATGACGGCCTCGATCTTCTTCACGCGCTGACCCCTCGTGATGTGCTTGCCCCGGTGACTGCGCAGCCATGTTACAACAAGCGTGCCAGCCATGCGAGGCGCAGTTTCGTGCGGTGCCGTCGCGCCGGGCAGGCGTCATCATTGCCTAGCAATTAGGCAGGCGCATCGGGATGCACGCCGATCAAGCAGCCGGCGTGTCGTGCACCGACGCCATGGCCAGCACCGCCTGCGCGCGCTTCAGGTGCGGCAGGTCGAACATCGCGCCGTCGATCCCGATCGTGCCCGCGCCCGGCGCGGCGGCAAAGGCGGCGACGATCCGCTGCGCCTGTTCGATTTCGGCGGGGGAGGGACTGAATGCCGCATTGATCACCGGCACCTGGTCGGGGTGGATCGCCATCATGCCGCGAAACCCGGCCCGGCGCGCCCGGGCGGCGACCCGCGCCAGGCCGTCGAGGTCGCGAAAATCGGCGTGGATCGTCTCGATCGGGGCGACGCCCGCCGCCGCCGCCCCCGCGAGGCACAGCGCACGGAACAGCTGGTAGGGAAAGTCGTACTCGCCCGTCTCGTCACGATTGCCCGTCGCGCCGAGCGCGGTCGCGCTGTCCTCCGCGCCCCAGGTGAGGGCGGCAAGCCGCGGCGTGCCGGCATAGTCGCCGAGGCCGAACAACGCGGGTGCGGTCTCCGTCGCGATTGCAATCACCGCGATGCCGCCCGGCGGCAGGCCGGCGGCAGCTTCGAGCGCGGTGAGATAATGGTGCAGCCGGTCGGCGTCGGCGCGCGTCGCCTTGGGCAGCATGATGCCGTCGGGCCGCGCCGCAACCACTGCCGCAAGGTCCGCCAGCGCGTGCGGGCCGTCAAGCGGGTTGATCCGCACCCATTGCGGCTGGGGGCGGGGGCCGGCGCGAAGATGTTCGGCCACCGCGGCGCGCGCAGCGGGCTTGTTGGCTTCGACGACCGAATCTTCCAGGTCGATCAGGATCAGGTCGGCGCCGCTCGTGCCCGCGCGCGCGATCTTGCGCTCCGAGTCGCCCGGCGCGAACAACAGCGAGCGGGCAGTAAGGGCTTGCGACATCGGGGCTCCGCGGAAGGTGTGGCTCACCCCGCGACATGCCCGTTCGGCGGCGTCGGGAAAAGGGTCAAACGTGTCGCGGGCGCGGGGCGGCGACCGCGATCACGCGGTGACGCAGCGCCAGGACCTCCATCGCGAGCAGGGCGGCGGAAAGCGCGATCAGATCGACGATCCAGTCGTCCAGGCTGGCGACGCGGCCGATCGCCATATAGCCCTGGACCAGTTCGATCGCTGCCCCGAACCCGGCAAAGATCGCAAATTGCCGCCATGGCGACAGCCGGGGCCAGCCGATCGTCGCGAGCACGGGCAGCACCAGAAAGGCGAAGCCGTGGCGGACCGTGTCCGATTCGACCATGCCCGCCCATGGCGTGACGGTCAGCGCGAGAAAAAGGACTGCCGCCAGGGCCAGCACAAACGCGAATTTGAAGATCTGCAACAGCATGACGTCGCCTTCGCAGATGCGGAAGAAAAGGCCAAGGGCCACGTGACGGCCGGGCCAGTTCTTTGCCCGGCCGGTCGCTTCAGGTCACGTGCAATGGCGCGTCGCCAGGACACGCGATCAACAGGTCGGCACCGTCGGCGGCGTCGATCCGCGTCGTCCCCTCAAGCAACAGGCATTCGCCCGCCCGCCAAGCCAGCGTGTCCGCCTTGCCCGAACCGGTGATCGGGACCAGCCATCCTTCACGTCCCGGCGGAAGGTGGAGGGTGCGGTCGCCCGCCGACCAGCGTTCGAGCACGAATTTGGGGCCGGGCGAGAGCAGGGTACGGCCCCCGCCGAGGGCGATCGGCGTCGACTGCGCGACGAAGGGCCGCGCGTCGGAAACCGCGACGCCGTCCTCCAGATGCAGCTCGCGCGGGCGGCCATAGTCGTAGAGGCGATAGGTCAGGTCGACATTCTGCTGGACCTCGATCAGCGTGATGCCGGCGCCGATCGCGTGGACGGTGCCCGCCGCCGAATAGAAATAGTCGCCCGCGCGCACCGGCTTCCAGTCGAGCAGCCCTTCGATCGATCCGTCGAGCGACGCGGTGCGCAGTTCATCATGCGAAAGCGGCTCGCGCGTGCCGAGCGCGATCGTCGAGCCGGGCTCGGCGGCCAGGATGAGCCACGCTTCGTCCTTGCCGCGCGGATAGCCGGCGCGGCGGGCGCGATCGTCGTCGGGATGGACCTGGACCGACAGCCGTTCGCTGGTGAAGAGATATTTGACCAGAAGCTCGAAATTCCCCCCTTCGGGGTCCTGAAACCAGGCCTCGCCGACTGGTTCGCGGTCGGGCGCCGGATCGGCAAAGCCGGGCCAGAGCCGGTGGCGTCCCCATGGCTTTTCGACCAGCCGGGTCGTCATCGCGCGTGTGCTCATCTCATGTCTCCGACGTTTCGCACCTTGGCGTGCGCGATATGAACGGATCAACCGCCTGTCGAGTTCGATCGCGCAATCACGCGGCGATCAGGCGAAGAATCCGGTCGGCATCCGCGCGATGACAGATCAGGAAGTCGGGCACCGACGGCTCGGGCTGATTGTAGCGGATCGGCGACCCGTCGATGCGCGAGACGTGCAGACCCGCCGCCATTGCGACCGCGGCAGGGGCGCAATTGTCCCATTCATACTGCCCGCCCGAATGGAAATAGATGTCGGCGGAGCCCATCAGGATCGCCATCGCCTTCGCTCCCGCCGATCCCATCGGGATCGTCTCCGCATCGAGCGCCTGGCACAGCGGGCCGCATGCATCAGCCGGACGCGTGCGGCTGACGACCATGCGGCGGCGCGGGGCGGGTTCGGGCAGGGGAAACGGCGGATCGCTGGCGAAGACGCGGCCGAGCGCGGGGAGCGCCACCGCGCCGATTGCGGGGCGACCCTCGATCGCCAGTGCGACGTGCACCGCCCAATCGTCGCGCCCCTCCGCATATTCGCGGGTTCCGTCGAGCGGATCGACGATCCAGACCCGGCTGCGGTCGAGCCGGGACCGATCGCAAACGCGTTCTTCCGACAGGATCGCGTCGTCGGGGCGCGCGCCGGCGAGCAGCTGGTGGATCAGGTCGTCGGCGGCGCGGTCACCCGCCGCGCCGAGCGCCGGACCCGCCAGTCCCGACGTCCGCCGCAGGTCCATCAGCAGTGCGCCCGCCCGTTCGGCGATATCCCGTGCAAGGGCGACGTCGCTTTGCGCGCCAGCGGTCAAATCACCGGACTCCAGATGCCGATGATCGAATCGACGATCTGCTGGGCGGCCTCCTCCGCGCTCTGGCGGGTGGTATCGATGACGATCTCCGCCGCTTCGGGCCTTTCATAGGGGCTGTCGATCCCGGTGAAATGGGCAATCTCGCCCGCGCGCGCCTTGCGATAGAGCCCCTTGGGATCGCGGCCCTCTGCCACCTCGATCGGCGTGTCGACGAAGATTTCGATGAACGCGCCGGCCGGCAGCATCGCGCGCACCAGGTCGCGTTCGGCCCGGAAGGGCGAGATGAAGGCGGTCAGCACGATCAGCCCGGCATCGGCCATCAGCTTGGCGACTTCGCCGACGCGGCGGATATTCTCGATCCGGTCGGCGTCGGTGAAGCCCAGGTCGCGGTTGAGCCCATGGCGGATATTGTCGCCGTCGAGCAGGTAGCTGTGCTTGCCGAGCGCGTGGAGCTTCTTTTCGACCAGGTTGGCGATGGTCGATTTGCCCGAACCCGACAGCCCGGTGAACCACAGCACGCGCGCGCTTTGGTGCTTCATCGCGGCGCGCGCCTCGCCCGTCACCTCGATCGACTGCCAGTGGATATTCTGGCTGCGGCGCAGCGCGAAGTCGATCATCCCGGCGGCGACGGTCGCGTTGGTGATCCGGTCGATCAGAATGAACCCGCCCAGGTCGCGATTGTCGCGATAGGTCTCGAATGCGATGTTGCGGTCGACAAAGACCTCCGCGATGCCGATGTCGTTGAGGCTGAGCGTCGCCGCCGACAGCTCGGCCATGGTGTTCACGTCGATGACCGCACGCGGCGGCTGGACGGTGGCGCTCAGCATCCGCGTGCCGATCTTCATCCAATAGGACCGCCCGGGCAGCAGCGGCTCGGCATCGAGCCAGACGATCCGCGTCATGAACTGGTCGGCCAGCTGGGGCGCATCATCGGCCGCGGCGATGACGTCGCCGCGCGAACAATCGACTTCGTCGGCAAGCGTCAGCGTCACCGACTGGCCTGCGACCGCGACATTCAGGTCGCCGTCGAAGCCGACGATGCGCGCGATCCGCGTCTCGCGTCCCGAGGGGAGGATGCGGACCGGATCGCCGGGCCGCACACGGCCGCCGGCGATCATCCCGGCAAAGCCGCGAAAGTCGAGATCGGGGCGATTGACCCATTGCACCGGCATCCGAAACGGCCGGGCCGCGGCGCTGTCGCTGTCGACCTCCACCTGCTCGAGATGCTCGATCAGCGTCGGCCCTCGATACCAGGGCATGGCGTCCGACGCCGCCGCGATATTGTCGCCCGCCAGCCCGGAAATCGGGATCGCGGTGAAGTCGGCGATGCCGATGGAGGCTGCGAATGCCCGATAATCGGCAACGATCGCGTCGAAGCGCGACGGGTCATAGCCGACCAGATCCATCTTGTTCACCGCCAGCACGATGTGGCGGATGCCGATCAGGTGCGCGAGGAAGCTGTGCCGCCGCGTCTGGGTGAGCACGCCCTTGCGCGCATCGATCAGGATGACGGCGAGGTCCGCGGTCGACGCACCCGTCACCATGTTGCGGGTATATTGTTCGTGCCCCGGCGTATCGGCGACGATGAATTTGCGGCGTTCGGTGGTGAAGAAGCGATAGGCGACATCGATGGTGATGCCCTGTTCGCGCTCGGCGGCCAGCCCGTCGACGAGCAGCGCGAAATCGATGTTCGCGCCCTGCGTGCCCACCCGGGCGGAATCAGCTTCCAGCGCGGCGAGCTGGTCGTCGAAGATCATCTTGCTGTCATAGAGCAGGCGGCCGATCAGCGTCGACTTGCCGTCATCGACCGACCCGCAGGTGATGAAACGCAGCAGCGACTTTTGCTGATGCGCGGCCAGATAGGCGTCGATGTCCTCCGCGATCATCGCGTCGGGGGCGTAGGCGGGGGCCGTCGCCATCAGAAATACCCCTCCTGCTTCTTCTTCTCCATGCTGGCGGCCTGGTCATGGTCGATCGCACGGCCCTGACGTTCCGACGTCGTGGCGAGCAGCGTTTCGCGGATCACGGCGGTCAGCGTATCGGCGGTGCTTTCGACCGCGCCGGTCAGCGGGTAGCAGCCGAGCGTGCGGAAGCGGACCGAGCGTTCGACCGGCACTTCCCCGGGGGCGAGGCGGAAGCGGTCGTCGTCGACCATCAGGATCATGCCGTCGCGAACCACCGTCGGGCGCGGCGCAGCAAAGTAGAGCGGCACGATCTCGATATTCTCGGCCAGGATGTACTGCCAGATGTCGAGTTCGGTCCAGTTGGACAGCGGGAAGACGCGGATCGATTCGCCGCGCGCCTTGCGGGCATTATAGAGGCGCCACAGTTCAGGACGCTGCGCCTTGGGGTCCCAGCGGTGATTGGCGGTGCGAAAGCTGAAGACGCGCTCCTTGGCGCGGCTCTTCTCCTCGTCGCGCCGCGCGCCGCCGAATGCCGCGTCAAAGCCGTATTTGACCAGCGCCTGTTTGAGCCCCTCCGTCTTCCACATGTCGGTGTGCAGCCCGCCATGGTCGAACGGGTTGATGCCGCGCGCCTTGGCCTCCGGATTCTGGTGGACGAGCAGTTCCATCCCCGCGTCCGCCGCCGCTTTTTCGCGCAGCGCGTACATCGCGCGGAATTTCCAGGTGGTGTCGACGTGAAGGAGCGGGAAGGGCGGCGGCGCGGGATAGAACGCCTTTCGCGCCAGATGCAGCATCACCGCCGAATCCTTGCCGATCGAATAAAGCATCACGGGCCGTTCGGCCTCGGCAACCACTTCGCGCAGGATGTGAATGCTCTCCGCCTCCAGCTGCTGGAGGTGGGTCAAGCGCCGATTCGCCGGCGTGGAATCCAGTTGGAGATCGACAAGCGCCATATGCGAGCAGGTGGCCCCGGCGCCCCGATCATGAAAGAAGGAATTGCTGCGCGGCCGTGCAGATCTGCTTTAGCCGCCGCCGACGCATGCCTCCGCTTTCAAGCAAAAGAAACGGTAGCTCAAAGGCTTGAGCCCTTGACGTCACCCCGTCAACATCACCGAAACGTCCGGGTCGGCACTTCGTCAGCCCGACCCGGACTGCGTTCGTCAGAACGGACGAATTTCTTCGCCGTACGTGTCGCGGAACGCGAGTGAAAAGAAAGCGAACATTGTCATTCTCCGATTTGCGCGTGAAGCGCCATGTCTTTCTTAACAAAAAATTAAGCATGGAACAAACGTAATTCGGGCCGATTTCGGGACGGATGCGGGCCAGTTTAACCGTTCGTTCAAGACTGGGACGCTAGGGCAAGGATGAATGAGCAAAGCTGCCGACCTTGCGCGCACGGCGTCTGCCGAAGCCCAGAGCCTTGCCGTGGCGAACGACGCCCGCGCAAAGCCGAAGCCTGGCAAGTCGACATCGCCCGGCGCCGACCGCGTCGTCGCCCGGCGCTCCGCCGCGTCGGTGAAATCTATCGCGCGCGCGGACAGCCGTGCGGACACGCCCGAGGGGGCGATCCAATTCTATGCGATCGTGCGCATTGCCGATTACGCGATGTTGCGTCGCGCGATTGGTGTCATGCGCGCCGAACGCGTGGCCGAGCAGCTGGCGGTGGAGGCCGCCGCGTTCAGTTCATCGCTGCGCGCCCGGACGCTCGGGCGCGATTGCATCGAGGTCACGGGGTCGGCGGCGAGCAACGCGGACGTCGCGACGCTGCTTGACCGGCTTCGCCAGAAGCTGGCGTCGCCGATCCTGGTCGGCGATGAACTCTGTGCGGTGCAGGTGCGCGTCGGCGCGGCGATGGCCGAACGCGGCGCAAGCGATCCGATCCGAATGATCGAATTTGCCGAAGCTGCGATTCGGCAAGCGGGCGACGGCATGGTGGCGCTGCGCGACCTCCGGCAGGAGGGGGAGGAGGACCCGCTCGCGCTTCTCCATGATCTGAACGCCGCAATCCGGCGCGGCGAAATGTTCCTGCAATTCCAGCCGAAGATCAATGTCCGGCGCGAGCAGGTGGTCAGTGCCGAGGCGCTGATCCGCTGGCGCCATCCGTTGCGGGGCCTGATCCTGCCGGGCGATTTCATTCCGCTCGCGGAGCAGGCCGGACAGATCACCGCGTTGACTTTGTGGACGTTGGAAGAGGCAATCCGGGAGTATCATGTCCTGGCGGACGCCGGATTCGCGATCCCGGTCTTCGTCAACATCTCGGGTACGCTGCTGGGCGACCGTCGCTTCGTCGATCAGGCCCGCGATCTGATCCGGGGGTCGAATGCGAAGCTGGGTTTCGAGATCACCGAAACGGCGGTCATTCGCGATCCCGACACGGCGATCGCGCACCTCAAGCTTTTTGCCGATATCGGCGTGGCGCTGGCGATCGACGATTACGGGGCCGGATTGTCGTCGCTCGCCTATCTGAAGCGGCTGCCCGCAGGCGAGCTGAAGATCGACAAGCTGTTCATCACGCAGCTGACCAGCAGCAATCGTGACCCGTTGATCGTTCGTTCGACCATCGACCTCGCGCATGCGCTCGAGATGGAAGTCACCGCCGAGGGGGTCGAAACGTCGGCGACGCTCGCACTGCTGTCGGTGATGGGTTGCGACATGGTCCAGGGCTATCTGCTCAGCCGTCCGATCGAGATGGCGGCATTCCTCACCTATCTGCGCGAGGACCGCCACCTGCCCCCGATCCAGCGCCCGCGACCCACCTTTCGCCGAAAGCTTTCCAGTTCCTGATACCGCCGATTTTAGCCAGTGGTTAACCGCATTCTGGCACCACCGGGGTGATGAACGCTTTCAGCCTTCGAGTTATCAAACCGGTCTGGTGGCTGGGGCTTTGCGCGTCGGTCGCTCTGCTATCGTCACCAGTCTCGGCGGAGCACAGCGGAGCACCTCCCGAAATCGACGCCGCCGTCCATGAGGCCGAAGCGGCGATGTTTGCCGATCCGGCCAAAGCGCTTGAGATCGCGCGTGGGATTGAGCGAAAGTTCCTGGGACGCAAGGGCGGGTCGAACGAGCGCATCGCGATCGTTGTCGATTGGCTGCAAGGCGAGGCCCTGATCCGCCTCGACCAGACGGAAAGGGCGCGCGTTAGAATCGAGAGCGGTTTGAAAAGGGTCAATGAAAATCCCCTCGACCTATCTCTTCGCGGCAAGCTGCTGCTTTCCCTCGCTGCCATTCAAATTGCCGGCTCGCAGCCGGCCGAAGCTTTGCAGAGCTATCAGCGGGCCTTCACCGTTTTCCGATCGATAGACGACAAGCGCAGTCAGGCGATCAGCCTGCAGGGCATCGCCTGGCTGTATCGCGAGGCGCGGGATTTCGACCGGGCGGCGCGCTACTATCAGCAATCGGCCGAAATCTATGCCGGCGACCCGGCGGTTCGCATTGCCGCACATAATAATCGCGGCAACGTCCTGCGACAGGTCGAGAAGTTCGCCGAAGCAGATCGCGAATATCAGTCGGCACTGGCGCTCGCGCGCACGCTGGGCAGCGTGGGCATCGAATCCCAGGTATTGCGCAACGTTGCCCGCAACCTGCTCGAATCGGGCGACATCGCCCGCGCCGAAAAGGTGATTCGTGAAGAAGTCGCCCTGACCGGCGGGACCAGCCACAATTCGCTGGCGCTGCGTGCCCAGGCCGCGCTGGCGCGTGGCGACCTCGGCGTTGCGCGACGCCTGATCGCGGAGAGCTTCAGCGGGGTCGACATCACCGCGACCGACGCGCCCTTTGCGGAGGCGCACGCGCTCGCGCATGACATTTTTGCGCGTGCGGGCGAGACGCGTTTGGCGCTCCAGCATCTCGAAGCCGCCAAGCGGCTGAACGACGAGGCGACTCGCGTCGCCGCATCGACCGGCTCGGCGCTGATGTCGGCACGCTTCGATTTCCAGAACCAGGAGCTGCGCATCGCTCAGCTCAAGGCGGAAGAACTCAAGCGCAGCATCGATTTCGAGCGTGCGCGCGCGCGGCTGCAATGGATCCTGTTCGCCGCGATCGCCGCAGCCGTCACGGTCGTGATCGCGTTGCTCAGCTTCGGCGTCGTCAAGCTTCGCCGCAGCCGCAACGAGGTCCGGGCCGCGAACACCGGGCTGGCTGCCAGCAATCTCGCGCTCGAAAAGGCCCTCGCGGCGAAGACCGAGTTCCTGGCGACGACCAGCCACGAAATCCGCACCCCGCTCAACGGCATCCTCGGCATGACCCAGGTGATGCTGGCCGATCCGCGGCTGGGCCACGAAATGCGCGACCGGATCGGCGTGGTCCATGGCGCCGGCGTGACGATGCGCGCGCTGGTCGACGACATCCTGGATGTCGCCAAGATGGAGACCGGCAACCTGACGGTCGAACAAATGCCCGTCGACCTGGTCGCGACGCTGACCGACGTGTCTCGCATGTGGCGCGAACAGGCCGAGGCGCGGGGGCTGGACTTCACGCTCGCGCTTGCCGAGGCGCCGGGCTGGATCGAATCCGATCCCGCGCGCCTGCGCCAGATCGCGTTCAACCTCCTGTCCAATGCGATCAAGTTTACCGAGGCAGGCGGCATCACCCTGGCGGTGGCGCAGCTCGATACCGACGACGCACGCTGGATCGAGATTCGCGTCAGCGACACCGGGATCGGTATTCCAGCCGAAAAGCAGGCGATGATCTTCGAATCGTTCCGACAGGTCGACGCGGGCACGACCCGGCGGTTCGGCGGCACCGGGCTGGGGCTGGCGATCTGCCGCAACCTGGCGGTCGCGCTCGGCGGGTCGATCCACGTCGAAAGCACGCCCGGAGTGGGCTCGACCTTCATCGTGCGGCTGCCGCGAATCGATGCGGTCGCCCCGACCGCAAGCGTGCCGGACGGCGATTCCGGCCTCCTGATCGTCGATCGCAACCCGATCGCGCGCAACACGCTCAAGGCGCTGCTCGAGCCCCATGCAGGGTCGGTCATCCTGGCGAGCGATCCAGACGAAGCCCTCGCCATGCTCGCCTCACGCCGTCTCGCGCTCGTGCTGATCGATCAGGCGACGCTGGCACAGTCGGGTGAGGTTGTTCCGGCAATGCAACGTCTTGCGTCCGTTGCCTCGACACAGGGTGCACGCACGGCGATCCTGTGGGCGGCACCGGATGAGGCGGATCGTGTCGCCGCCGACGCGGCAGGGATCGACCTTTTCCTCGCCAAACCGATCGCGGCGCGCGCGCTCGTCGCGGCGCTGTTTGAGCGCGCGGCGACCGACGCGACCCCTTCTCCCCTTGTGCCGCAGGCGGCGTGAGGCGTAGGGGGAGAGGCAAGATGAAGCGCAAAACCGCCTGGCCGTCACGATCGGAGCAAGGGTCGTGAACATTTTGTTCATTGAGGACGATCCGATGAATCGGCGGGTCGTCCGCGACATGCTCGACGTCGCGGGTGCGACGATGGTCGAGGCGTCGCTGGCCGAAGAAGGACTGCAGCGCATCGACGAGGAGGCGTTCGACGTCGTGCTCGTCGACCTGCGCATGCCCGGCATGGACGGGATGGAGGCGATCCGCCGCATCCGCGCCCGCGCCGACGCCAAGGCACATGTGCCGGTGATCGTGGTGACCGCGGATGCGGCGGTCGACCTGCGCGAACGCTGCCTGGAGGTCGGCGCCGACGAGGTGCTGTTCAAGCCGGTCGCGATGGATGCGCTGTTTGAGGCGATCGGCCGGATCATCGCGACGCGCGGCGGCGACGGGATGCTGCTCTAGTCCTCGACGATCAGGCTGTGGCGGCGGGTGTCGCGCATGCGCAGATAGACGATCAGCGAGACGCCGATCATCACCGTGACATAGAGGTAGAAGCCGCGCTCCCACCCGGCGTTCTTCAGCCATAGCGCGAAATATTCCGCAGTCCCGCCGAACACCGCGTTGGCCACGGCATAGGGCAGCGCCACGCCGAGCGTGCGGATGTGCGCCGGGTACATCTCCGCCTTCACCACGCCGCTGATCGCGCTGTAACCGCTGACGATGACGAGCGCGCCCATCACGATCGCAAAGGCGAGCCAGGGATCGCGGACCGTTTCCAGCGTGGTGAAGATCGGCCAGGTGAAGGCGACGCCGAGCACCCCAAAGGCCACCATCAGCGGCTTGCGCCCGACCCGGTCCGACAGCGCGCCGACGATCGGCTGGAGCAGCATGAAGCCGAAGAGGCTGCCCGCGCTGATCGCCGATGCGGTCGGTTTCGAGAGGCCCGAGGTGTTGACCAGGAATTTCTGCATGTAGATCGAATAGGCGTAGAAGGCGAGCGTGCCGCCCGCCGTCAGCAGCATCACCGTCGACGTCTCACGCGGATGTTCGCGCAGCAGGGCGACGAAACCCGAGCGCCGTGTCGCTGCGCGGTCGGCATTGCGAAAGCTTTCGGTTTCGGCCAGTCCGCGCCGCAGCCAGAACACGCTGATCGCGAGCAGCCCGCCGATCGCAAACGGGATGCGCCAGCCCCAGGCTTCGAGCGCGTCGGCGGCCATGACGCGCTGCAGGATCAGGAGCACGCCCAAAGCGAGCAGCTGCCCCGCGATCAACGTGACATACTGGAAGCTGGCGAAGAATCCCCGTCGCCTCTCGCCCGCCATCTCGGACAGATAGGTCGCGCTCGCGCCATATTCGCCGCCGACCGACAGCCCCTGCATCAGCCGCGCGAGCAGCAGCAAAGCGGGCGCCGCGATGCCGATCGTTGCATAGCCCGGCGTCAGCGCGATCAACAGCGATCCGGCGCACATCAGCGTGACCGACAGGGTCAGCCCGGCCTTGCGGCCGTGGCGGTCGGAATAGACGCCCATCAGCCAGCCGCCGATCGGCCGCATTAGGAAACCGAGCGCGAAAACCCCGGCCGCCTGGAGCAGCTCCACCGTCGGATCGGCGGCGGGAAAGAAATGCGGCGCGAAGTAAAGGGTGAACGCCGCATAGGCGTACCAGTCATACCATTCGACGAGGTTGCCCGCCGATCCGCCGATGATCGACCGCAGCCGTGTCGACCGCGCCGGGGCCGCACCGCTCATGTCGACCGTGCAAGCGCGCGATCCAGCTGCGCCCGGTCGAGCTGGCCCTCCCAGCGCGCGACGACGACGGTCGCAACCGCGTTGCCGATGAAGTTGGTCAGGCTGCGGCATTCGCTCATGAAGCGGTCGACGCCCAGGATCAGCGCCATGCCGGCGACGGGCACCGACGGCACGATCGACAGCGTGGCGGCGAGCGTGATGAAGCCCGCCCCGGTCACGCCGGCCGCGCCCTTGGAACTCAGCATCGCGACGCCGAGCAGCAGCAGCTGGTCGCCCAGGCTCAGGTCGACGCCGGTCGCCTGTGCGATGAACAGCGCGGCCAGCGTCATGTAGATGTTGGTGCCGTCGAGGTTGAAGGAGTAGCCGGTCGGGACGACCAGGCCGACGACCGCCTTGGCGCAGCCGGCGTCCTCCATCTTGCCGATCAGCGCCGGCAGCGCCGCCTCCGACGAGGAGGTTCCGAGCACCAGCAGCAGCTCGGCGCGCAGATAGCGGATGAGCCGGAGGATCGAGAAACCGGCCGCACGCGCGATCGCGCCCAGCACCAGCAGCACGAACAGAAGGGACGTCGCATAGAAGGTAGCGACCAGCTTGCCCAGGCCGACCAGGCTTTCAAGGCCGTACTGGCCGATGGTGAAGGCGATCGCCCCGAATGCGCCGATCGGTGCCAGCCGCATCAACAACCCGACGATCCGGAATACGACCGCGCTCAACCGCTCGAGCAGGTCGAGCACAGGCTGGCCGCGATCGCCGACCAGCACAAACGCGACGCCGAACAGGATCGATACCAGCAGGACCTGGAGGATGTTGCCGCCCGTGAACGGGCTGACCAGCGTGGTCGGAATGATGTCGAGCAGAAATCCGGTCAGCGTGGTCTCGTGCGCCTTGGCCGAATAGTCGGCGGTCGCGGCGGGATCGAGCGTCGCGGGATCGATGTTCAGCCCGGCACCGGGCCGGACCGTGTTGGCGACGATCAGCCCGACGACCAGCGCCAGCGTCGAGACGGTGATGAAATAGGCAAATGCCTTGCCGGCGACGCGCCCGACTTCGGCCAGGTCGCGGATCGCCGCGATGCCGGTGACCAGCGTCAGGAAGATGACGGGTGCGATGATCATCTTGACCAGCTTGATGAACGCATCGCCCAGCGGCTTGAGCGCGGTACCGAAATCCGGCCAGAAATGGCCGACGATCGCCCCGGCCGCGATCGCGACCAATACCTGGATGTAAAGATGTCGCCACCAGCGCGGCCTGGCGGAAGGTGCGGCCGGCGCGACAGGGGGATCGACGGGGGTGACCATGGATTGCGCCCCTTTCTGGCCCGACTTGGCGGGCGGCGCAACGATGCACTTTGCAAGCGCGCGCCGATCGGCTAGCGGGCGCCACCTTGTAGATTGTTCGAGCGGTCGTTGTGATGATCAGTCGCGTTGTCGGTTTGGTGGGTTGCGTTCAGGGCCGTCATGAGCGCGATGCGGCGCGCGCCGTCCCCGATGGCGACCAGTATGTCAGCCGGTGCGCCCATTGCGGGGTGCCAATGCGCCGTCTGGCCAAGCGGAAATGGGTGGTCGAGCGCCGCCGCTGATCGGCGTGCCGCCTGTGGGCGGAATCGCTTGAAATCGACATGCAACGCTGTTAGGGGCAGCGATAACGTCGCGAACTCGCGTTCCGGCGAACCCTATTCTATTGAGAACCAGATTCTCTGTTGAGAACAAATTCGGAGTCCGACGGCTTTATGCAAATCATCGTGCGCGACAATAACGTCGACCAGGCGCTGCGGGCGCTCAAGAAGAAGCTGCAGCGTGAAGGCGTTTATCGCGAGATGAAGCTCCGTCGTCACTATGAGAAGCCGAGCGAGAAGCGCGCGCGCGAGCGTGCGGCCGCGATCCGCCGGGCGCGCAAGATGGACCGCAAGCGTGCGGAGCGCGACGGCGTCCGTTGATCGGATTTGCGGTTTTCGCGGCACAGATGTCGCGCAAATCGATCGATCGATGACCTGAGTATCGAAACGGGGAGGGGCACGATCATCGTGTCGCTCCCTTTTTCTTGCGCGTTTTTGATGCGGTCGGGCGTCGACGCCCTTGCCCTTCGCGGCAATTCGCGCAATTTGCCCGCCGCGACGCACCGTCACCAAATCGGGAAACCTCCATGTCGATCACTGCCGTCCCCATCGCACCGACCAAGCGACGCTATCTCGTCTGGCTGTGGATCGGCATCGCGGCCGCCATCCTGTCGGGGGTGGCGCTGGCGTGGCAGGGGACCGCGAGCGTGGTCGCGACGCGCGGCACCAACGAACAGTTCCTGGCGTGGAATCGTGGCCAACCGGGCGTCGTCGAGACCGCGAGCGGCCTGCAATATCGCGTGATCGAGCCGGGCGAGGGGCCGACCCCGACCGACACCGACCTGACGCTGATCAACTACACCGGCACGTTTCGCAACGGCGAGACCTTTGACGCCAGCCGCCAGCCGACCCCGATGTCGCCGGCGCAGGTCGTTCCCGGTTTCGGCGAGGGGCTGAAGCTGATGCCGAAGGGCGCCAAGTTCCGCTTCTGGATCAAGCCCGAGCTTGCCTATGGCGCGGAGGCGCGTACCGACCCGCAAACGGGGCGCGAGGCCATGCCGGCCAACTCGCTGCTGATCTTCGATGTCGAGATGATCGACTTCGTGCCCGAGGCGGTCGTTCGTCAGATGCAGATGCAGCAGCAGCTCCAGCAACAGGGCATTCCGGGCGGCCCCGGCGGCCCCGGTGGCCCGCCCCCGGGCGTGCGCTGACCCCCGCGACGTCCTGATCGGCGGCTAGGCCGATCCGGCGCCGCCGGTCAGCTCGGCGATCTCGGCGAGCAGCCGCTGCCGGAACTCGGCCTGGGAAAAATGCCGGTCGAACACGTCGCGGCCGGCCGCGGCGATTTCGGGCAGCCGCGCGCGGGTGGCGAGCGCGCGCGAAAGCAGTTCGGCCACCGCCGGTCCGCTGGCATCCGCGGCGATCAATCCGCTGACATTGTCGGTGATCCAGTTGCGGGTGCCGACGCCGGGCAGCAGCATGAGTACGCGGCCGCAGCCCAGCGCATCGAGCGATACGAGCGGCAGCGTATCCTCACGCGAGCAGACCAGAACCGCGTCGACGTCGAGCATGGCGCGATGGCAGCTCGCGGCATCGAGCTCGCCACCATAGTCGAACAGGCCCTGTGCCTTGGCGCGCGCGAGCACCGGCCGGGCGAACGCGGGATCGAGCACGCGGCCGAAGACGCGGACGTCGAGCTCGGCAAGCTGCGCCGGGTTCAGCAATTCGAGGCCGTCGGCGAGCAGGTCCTGGCCCTTGCGCGCTTCGACCGATCCGAACACCCCGATCCTCAGCTGTCCGTCGGTGCGCGGCGGCGGCGCTTCGCCGATCGGCGCCATGCCATAGGGGAAGACGCTGACATCGGCTCTGCCCGCACGCGCGATCGCCGCGCTGATCTCGCTCCCGGACCAGACCCGCGCGGCACGCGCGAAGGGCAGGCGCAGCCGGCCGCGATCGATCAGGTCCTTGAGCAGGCTGAGTTCGTGCAGATACCAGATCGTCGGGACGCGGTCGCCCCAGGCGGCGACGAAGCCCGCCGTAACGACGGTGTTGCACAGTGCGATCGTCGCGCGATCGGCCAGGTCGCGCAGATAGGCCGATGTCGCACCCGGCGTGGGATCGATCAGCACCGGGATGCCCAGTTCCTCGAACGCGCCGCGCATCGGCCCTTCGGCCATGCTGAACACGATGACGCGATATCCCTGTTCGAGGAGCGGCGCGGCAATTTCCAGCACGGTGCGCGGTGCGCCGCTGCGGCTCAGGTCGTGGGTGGCGAGAAGCGCGAGGGGCCGGGTCGAGCGGTCGGCAGCGATCGCGCGCAGGGCCGGGCGACGCAGCAGCGCATAGCCGGGTCCGCGCAACCGTCGCGGCAACCGCGCGAGCAACCGTGCAAACGGCGTGTCGACGCCTGCATTCGGCAGGTCGGCGGGGGCGGGGGAGGCGGCATTCATCGCGGGTGAGATCCGGGGCTGTGCTGCGCGCGCGGCCGCGCGCCGGGGATGGGCGGCGCATAGACGAGCGTGCCGCGCCGGGCAACCGCAGGGCCGATCGGCCACGCGCCCTTGTCCATTTACCCCCCGCAATCTAAGGGCGGATGAGGCGACTTGCCCGCGACCCGAGGACCGTCATGCGCGACGGCAGGTCGCGATGCCGTCGCGGCGAAAGCGTCACCGGTTGGACGCCCGCATTTTTTGAGTGGTGACAATGTCCGTCCGACGATCCCTGGTCTGGTCCCTGTGCGGGCAGTCGCTGTCCGTCATCGCGATGGTCGTGGCCATGGTCGTGCTCGCGCGGACGCTGACGCCGCGTGAGATGGGGATTTATGCGGTCGGACTTGCGACCACCGGCATCCTTCAGATCGTCGCCGCCTTTGGTCTTGGCCATTTCGTGACCCGCGAGATCGAACTGACCGATCCGACCCTGTCGTCGGTCTTCACGGTCAACGCGCTCCTCGCATTGTTGCTGGCGGTCGTTACCTATCTGGCCAGCTTCGCGGGTGCGGCGCTGTTCACCGAGGCCGGTGTCGCCGACGTCCTCAAACTGCTGGCGATCGTGCCGTTGATCGGCATCTTCGAATTCCTGCCAGCGGCCCTGTTGCAGCGCGAAATGCGATTCAAGCCGGTGTCGATCGTGCTGATGCTCCGCGCCATCGGGTCGACGACGGTCACGATCGTCTC
Organism: Sphingomonas sp. CCH15-F11; assembly: GCF_001557005.1. NCBI lineage: Bacteria > Pseudomonadati > Pseudomonadota > Alphaproteobacteria > Sphingomonadales > Sphingomonadaceae > Sphingomonas > Sphingomonas sp. CCH15-F11. Next base: position 50,823 of record NZ_LSKG01000106.1, read on the forward strand.
GGTGCTGCTCGGCGCCAGCTATCTGAGCGCGGCCTATGGTGCGATCGCCTATGCGCTGATCGGTGCGGTCGGCATGAACCTGGCGCTGCCGGGCCATCTGATGATGCGGCCGGGGCTTCACGACTGGCGACGGATCGTGCCCTTCGGCCTTCGCGTCATGTCGATCGGCGGCGTCTCGGTCCTGTCGATGCGGATGACCGAGCTGGTCATGGGCCGGGTCATGGGGCTGGCGGCGCTGGGCATCTTCACGCGCGCCAGCACGCTCTACACCGCGATCTACAGCAACATCTTCGGCGTTGCCGCACGCGTGCTGTTCGCGAAGCTGGCGCATGACAACCGCTCGACCGGCGAGCTTCGCGCGACCTATCTGCGCGGCCTCGACATGCTGCTGGCGATCATGTGGCCTTTTCTGCTGACGGTCGCGGTGCTGGCGGGGCCCATCATCCAGCATGCCTTCGGTCCGCGCTGGCTCGCCGCGGCACCGGTGCTGACGATCCTGATGGTCGCGCAGGCCGTCACGATGTTGTTCGCGATGAGCTATGAGCTGTTCACCCTTCGCGACGAACTCGCGCGTCAGGCACGCTATGAAGGGTTTCGATCCCTGCTCGGGCTGGTCCTGATTTCCGCGGGTTGCCTGATCAGCCTGGAGGCTGCTGCGCTCGGGCGTGCGATCGAATCCACCGTCGCGGCGGCGCTGTACCTGCCGCACATGTGCCGGCTGACCGGCGTGACGGCAGCCGAGATCGGCCGGGTGATCGGGCGCAACCTCCTGATTGCAGTCGGGACGCTCATCCCCATGGTCGCGATCATGTCGATCAGCGGATGGCGCGCGGATGTGCCGCTCGCGGTACTGGCCCAGATCGCGCTCTTGACCCTGCTCGCGTGGATCGTGGCGCTCAGGATCGTCCGCCATCCGCTGCTGCTGGAAATCGGCCATGCGTTGCGCGTGATGAGAGGGCGGCTGCGCCTGCAGCGCGGCAATGCGTGATCGACCGGTCCGCCGCGGCGGCAATCACGGCGATGATCGAGCGCGCCGGCGACTAGCGGACGGCGACAGGCGCGTGGGGTGTGGCCACCGACAGCAGGATGGCGGCGGTTGCGCGCCATGGCCTAAAGTCGGCGTCGCAATCAGGGCCGCGCGTGCCTATATGCCGTTCATGGTGATGCGGCCGACAGCGTCGTCACGCCCGATCGGCAGAGGAGCCGGAAACGCCGTTTGGACGTGCGGAGTGCGCGATGTTTGACGGTTTCGATCCCGTGATGCTGGCGCGAATCCAGTTCGCGTTCACGGTCAGTTTCCACTTCATCTTCCCGGCCTTTTCGATCGGGCTTGCCAGCTATCTGATGGTGCTGGAGGGGCTGTGGCTGCGCACCGGCAGGCAGGTCTATTTCGACCTGTTCAAATTCTGGGTGAAGATCTTTGCCGTCGCGTTCGCGATGGGCGTCGTGTCCGGCATCGTCATGTCCTACCAGTTCGGCACCAACTGGTCGGTGTTTTCCGACAAGGCCGGGCCGGTGATCGGGCCGTTGATGGCGTATGAGGTGCTCACCGCCTTCTTCCTCGAGGCGGGATTCCTCGGCGTCATGCTGTTCGGCATGGAGCGGGTCGGGCGAAAGCTGCACTTCGCGGCCACCTGCATGGTCGCGATCGGCACCTTCATCTCGGCCTTCTGGATCCTGAGCGTCAACAGCTGGATGCACACGCCGACCGGCTTTGCGATCAACGATGTCGGCCAGTTCGTGCCCGCCGGCGACTGGCTGGCCATCATCTTCAACCCCAGCTTTCCCTATCGCCTGGTCCACACCGTCACCGCCGCCTATCTGACCACCGCGCTGGTGGTCGGCGCGGTCGGCGCGTGGCATCTGCTCAAGCTCCGCCAGGGCGAGCGCACGCCCGATGTCGACGGCGACGATCCCGTCGAGGTGCGCGAGCATCCCGAGTTGCCGCGTTCGCGCGAGGCGGCGCGGGTCATGTTCTCGATGGCGATGTGGATGGCGGCGATCGTCGCGCCGATCCAGATTTTCGCCGGCGACCTGCACGGCCTCAACACGCTGGAGCATCAGCCCGCCAAGGTCATGGCGATGGAGGGGCATTATGACAGCCACCCCGACGGCGCGCCGCTGATCCTGTTCGGCATCCCCGATCCGGCCGAGAAGCGCATCGATTATGCGATCGAGGTGCCCAAGGCATCGTCGCTGATCCTCAAGCACGAACTCGATGCGCCGCTCGCCGGGCTGGACACGGTGCCGGATGACAAGGAGCCGCCGGTGGCAATCCTGTTCTGGTCGTTCCGCATCATGGTCGGCATCGGCTTTGCGATGCTGGGGCTGGGGCTGTGGAGCCTGCTGGCGCGCGCACGCGGCAAGCTGTTCGACTGGCCGCTGCTGCACCGTGCGGCGATCGTGATGGGCCCGTCGGGCTTTGTCGCGGTGATCGCCGGGTGGATCACCACCGAGGTCGGCCGCCAGCCCTATACCGTCTATGGCTTCCTGACGACTGCGCAGAGCGCGTCGCCGCTTGCCGCGCCGGCGGTCGGGGCGTCGCTGGTCGCGTTCGTCATCGTCTATTTCGCGGTGTTCGGTTTCGGCACCTGGTACATCCTGAAGCTGATGGGCAAGGGCGTGCAGCTGCACGAACCGCGCATCGACGAGGAGGGGCCGATCCGCACCGCCGGCATCACCCCCGGCCCGGCCCAGGGGCGCCAGGTCGGCCAGCTGGAGCCGGCGGAATGACCGTCGATCCGACGCTGGCGATGGTGTGGGCGTTCCTGATCGCCTTTGCCGTGTTCGCTTATGTCGTCATGGACGGCTTCGACCTGGGCATCGGCATCCTGTTCCCGGTGTTCGAGGTCGGCGACGAGCGCGACAAGGCGATGAACGCGATCGCGCCGGTATGGGACGGCAACGAAACCTGGCTGGTGCTCGGCGGCGGCGGGCTGTTCGCCGCCTTTCCGCTCGCCTATGCGATCGTGCTGCCCGCGCTCTATCCGCCGATCATCGCGATGCTGCTCGCGCTCATTTTTCGCGGCGTTGCGTTCGAGTTCCGCTGGCGTGACCCGGCCCACCGCAAGGCGTGGGACGCGGCGTTCACCGGCGGGTCGATTATGGCGGCGTTCTCACAGGGCGTGGCATTGGGCGCGCTGCTTCAGGGGATCAAGGTCGCCGACCGCGCCTATGCCGGCGGCTGGCTCGACTGGCTCAGCCCGTTCAGCGTGCTGACGGGGTTGAGCCTGGTTGCCGGCTATGCGTTGCTGGGCGCGACCTGGCTGATCTGGAAAACTGATGGCGGGACGCAGGATCATGCGTTTCGTCTGGCGGGCCAGGCGGGCGTGCTGACGCTGGTCGCGATCGCGCTGGTCAGCCTGATGACGCTGGGCCTCAATTACGACTATCGCGCCAAGTGGCTGGAGTTTCCGGCGATCCTGGCGACGTCGCAGGTGCCGCTGCTGGTCGGCATCACCGCCTTCGCCCTCTATCGCTCGCTCAAGAAGCGGCGTGAGGTGCGGCCCTTTCTGCTCGCGCTCGCCCTGTTCCTGATGAGCTTCATCGGGCTGGGCATCAGCATGTTCCCCTACATCATCCCCGAAAGCGTCACGATCGTCGACGCCGCCGCGCCCGCGGCCAGCCAGTGGTTCATGCTGGTCGGCGCCGCCGTGCTGATCCCGCTGATCCTGGCCTATACCGGCTGGGCCTATTGGGTGTTCCGCGGCAAGGTGGGCGTCGAGGGCTATCACTGAGATGCCCCGCCTGCCCGAGCTTCCCGCCGACCGCCAGCCGCTGTGGCGGCGGCTGGCGTGGCTCGCGGCGATCTGGGGGGCGAGCGTCGCGGTGCTGGGCGCGGTGGCGTTCGTGCTGCGCCGCTGGCTGGTGGGGTAGGGGGGCAACGTCGTCGGATTGCAGCCAAATCGGTCGAACGCGCACCAAAAATACCGCACCGCTGCCATCGTGACAGCCCAAGGCAAAGTGGCTAGACCACGTCGCATGTGCCGCCTTCGCGCCCTGTTTCACGGCCATCGCCGGCTGACGTTGGTGCTCGTGGCGCTGGCGCTGGCGATCAAGGCGCTGGTGCCGGCCGGCTTCATGCTCGGCACCACCGGCGACCGGTTCTTGACAGTGACCATCTGCGCCGATGCAACCGGCACGCTGCAGACGATGAAGCTCGCGCTGCCCGCTGACGCCGATCATGGCGGAATGCAGGACGACCAGGCGGACCAGGCTAAGCACTGCGCCTTCTCCGGCCTGGGCCAGGGCGTGATCGCCGCGGCCGATCCGGTGCTGCTTGCCGGCGCGCTGCTGTTCATCCTGCTGATCGGCACGGCACCGCTGGTGCCGCTGGCCCCCAGGCAGTTTCCCTATCTTCGTCCGCAATTGCGCGGACCACCTGCGACGATCTGACCCGCCTGATCGGGGCCGGATGCCTGCCTGTCTGAGGCGGCTTGCCCGGCACGATCCGCGACACCCGCCGCCGCGTGCGGCCGCGTTCATCAGATTTCCAGGAACATGTTAAATGACCTTTTCTCGCGTCGCCGTGCTGCTGGCCGGCACCGTTTTCGCTGCGCCGACCGGCGCGCTCGCGCAGGGCACTCCCGCAAACGCCGAACGCAGTGACACCGTCACCCCATCCGACATCATCGTCACCGGCACCAAATCCAACGATCCGTTCGGCGGGAAATCGGGCGTTCCGCTCGATCAGGTCCCGCAGGGCGTGCAGGTCGTGGACCGCGACGACATCCTCGCCCGCGACGCCTGCAGCATCGGCGACGCACTGCGCGGCGTGCCTTCGGCCAACATCGGCACCCCGCGCACCGGCGCCTTTCAAAGTTTTTCGATCGAAGTGCGCGGATTTCTCGCGGACCAGATGCGCAACGGCGTGCGCCAGCGCTATTACGAGGATGTCGATGCCTCCAACATCACCAACATCGAACGGATCGAGGTTCTGAAAGGCCCCTCGGGCGTGCTGTTCGGCCAGTCGGCGCTGGGCGGGATCATCAGCATCATCACCAAGCAGCCCGAAGACACGTTTAGCGGCTATGTCAGCGCGGTCGGCGGGTCCTATGAGCGCGCGGCGGCCTCCTTCGATGTCACCGGGCCGGTATCGGGCACCCTCAGCCTTCGCCTCAATGGCGAGATCGAGCGTTCCGGCACCTATGTCGATTTCCAGGACATCGACCGCGAAAACCTTGCCTTCAGCGCACGCTGGACCCCGGCGGCCAATGTCGCGGCGCATCTCGTCACCGAATGGAACGAGCGGCGCACCCAGCGCAACCCCGGTTTGCCGATCGTCGGAACCGTGGTGGACAACGGCGTGGCGTCGATCCCGATCGGCCGCTTTCTGGGCGATCCGGGGCGGTCGGGCCTGTTTGCGGCATCGCCGCTGGTCCAGGCCTGGGTCGATATCGGGCTTGCCGACAATTGGAACGTCGCGCCGCGCGTGTCCTATTCGCGCCTGCGCACCGGCTTCACCCAGCTCAGGGTGCGCGACGTCGCCGCAGACGGTGTGACGGTCAACCGCAACGGCCGATACGGGTTCGAGGATGACGACTATGTCATCGCGCAGGTCGATGTGAACGGGGTCGTCACCACCGGGCCCGTCCGTCATAACCTGCTGCTGGGCGTCGAGCGCAGCTGGGAGCGCGGGACCTTCCTTCAGGAGGACATCGTCGATGGCGACGGCAACAGCCTCGTGCCGCCGATCAATGCCCTGAATCCGGCCTATGGCATCACGCCGGTGCGGCCCTATGCCTTCGGCGTCGATTTCGAAAGCGAGATCGACGGGTGGGCGCTTTACCTTCAGGACCGCATCGATCTGACCGATCGCTGGAACGTGGTCGCGGGTGTCCGGTGGAGCGACTTTGATACCGAAAGCCGATTTTCCGCCAATGACCGTGTGTTCACGCCAGACGAGGTCAGCGGAACGCGATTCGACACCACCACCTTCCAGATCGGCACGACCTATCGTGTCGGCGGCGGGTTTTCGCTGTTCGGCGGCTACGCGACCGGCTTCGACATCGAAAACGTCTCCGCGACCCGCGACGCGGCCGGCAATCCGCTCGATCCCGAGGAGTCCGAGCAGGTCGAAGCGGGCATCCGCTATGCCGGTGCCGGCTTCTCCGCCAGCTTGAGCGCCTTCGATATCCGCCGCACCAACGTCGCGACGCCCGATCCGGTGAATGACGGCTTCTCGATCCAGACCGGCGAGGTTCGGGTGCGCGGCATCGAGCTGGAAGGCACGGTGGAGCCGGTCACGGGCCTCACCCTCCAGGGGGGCTATGCCTTTCTCGACAGTGAGGTGCTGGCCAGCAACAATGGCGATCAGGGCGATGATCTGGCCGATGTCGCTCGCCATCAGGCCAATTTCTTCTCGCGCTGGAAGACCCCGGTGAAGGGCCTGGAGCTGCGCGGGGGCGGGAACTATGTCGGCCCGCGCCGCTTCTCCAACGTGCGGGTCCCCATCTTTTCCGGCCTGCTGGCCAGTGAAGTGCGTCTTCCTGATTACGTCACGGTCGATCTCGGTGCGGCCTATAGCAGGGGCAAGACCCGCTTTGACATGTCGCTGACCAACCTGTTCGACGCGCGCTACTTCGCTCGAGAATTCAACGAATTTTCGGTGCTGCCGGGTGAGCCCTTTCAGGCGAGCCTGCGCGTCACTCAGGCATTTTGAGGAAAGGGGCGAGCATAGCCATGACCGATGTCCAGCGCCCCGCATTGCAGGGGCCGTCCAAGCTCTACCGCTTCGTCTGGCGCTGGCATTTCTATGCCGGGCTGTTCGCCGCGCCGATCCTGATCATGCTGGCGGTGACTGGCGGGCTATACCTGTTCGAGCGCGAGCTTGACGGCCTGTTGCATCCTCAGGCCGTGACTGCAGCTGGTACCGGCCCTGCCAAGCCACTGGCGGTGCAGCAGGCAGCGGTGCTGGCCGCCTATCCGAATGCGCGTATCGGCCGCTATGTCGAGCCGGTCGGCCCGAGCCGGGCCGCGGAATGGGGCATCACCACCGCGCGGGGCAAGAATCTTGCCGTATTTGTCGATCCGGCAAGTGCTGCGGTTACGGGAAGCGTGCCGGAGAGCGAACGACTGACCTCGATCCTCAGCAAACTCCACGGCGAACTGATGATCGGCTTTGTGGGCGACCTGATCGTCGAACTCGCTGCGTCGTGGGGCTTCATCCTGCTGGTTTCGGGACTTTTCCTGTGGTGGCCCAGGCGCACGCGAAGGGCGGGGGTGCTGATACCCGACCTGCAGCGACGCGGCCGCAGCCTGATGCGCGATCTTCATGCGGTGCCGGCATTCTGGGTCGCGCCGGTGATCGCGTTCCTGATCCTGACCGGGCTGCCCTGGTCGGGCTTTTGGGGGGACAATCTGGCCAGGCTGGGCACCGTCGAGGCGTTGGCTCCCGCGCTTGCACCGACACCCAATTTCTCCGCCGCGCCCGATGCGCCACCCCATCATCCGCCTGAACCCGCCGATGCGGGGTCGCACGAGGGACATCATCCCTTTGCAGATGAGCTGCCCTGGGCGGTTCGCCATGCTTCGGTGCCCCAGCCGGCATCCGGCGCATCGGTCGCGCCGGGCTTTGACGCCGATGCCCTGCGCACACTGGCCGCGATGCGCGGAATGGCGCAGCCGAGGCTGCGGATATTCTTTCCGCAGGGGCAAGGCGGGGTGTTCACCGCCAGCTTCATCCCCGATCAGGCCCAGCGCCAGCGAACCCTGTATGTCGATCCGGCCAGCGGCGCGGTCCTCGCCGACATTGGCTGGCCGCAGTACAGCCCGCTCGGCAAGGTGGTGGAGTTCGGGGTGATGGTCCATCTTGGCCGGCAGTTCGGGCGTGCCAATCAGGTGGTGCTGGCCGCGATCTGCGCCGGGTTCGTGGCCATCATCGCTTTTGGGTTGTGCGCATGGTGGATGCGGCGCCCGGCAGGGCAGATCGGAGCGCCATCGCTTCCGGAAGATTACCGCGCGACTGGGGTTGTGGTTGCAATCGCTGTGGTCCTTGGCCTGCTGTTTCCACTTGCCGGCCTGTCCATGCTGGCAATGGCGGCGGCCGATCAGGTGGTCGTTCGCCACAGGCGCGCGACTGCATCATAATGTGGAGCGCAATGAAGCGGGTATTTGATCACGGGCGGCCGGTAAGACGGAGTAAAATTCCCGCATTGTACGACAGGCGGAAACGATTGCGACGCTTCATCCGCGATCTCAAAGCGGCGGAACGACCCGAACTCCCCAACCACCTCGCCCCGCTGACGCGCTTACCCCTCAAACATCGGCGGCAGCGGGTCCAGCTTCTCTAACCCCTCGACCCATTCGATCTGGCGGGGCAGGCAGCGGGTCTTGAGGTCGTAGCCGTCGACGATCGTCTGGCGCGCGTTCGCGCTCAGCCGGGTGCGCAGCGCGTCGTCGGCCAGCATCATCGCCGCGCGTTCGGCCAGCGCCTTGGGATCGAAGAAGGGGGTCAGCATCCCGTTTTCGCCATCGCGGATCAGTTCGCGGACCGGCGCGGTGTCGCTGCCCAGGATCGGCGCGCCCAGCGCCATCGCCTCCAGCATGCTCCACGACAGGACGAAGGGATAGGTGAGGTAGATGTGCAGCCGGCTGAGGCTCAACACTTCGGTGAACACCGCGTAATTCAGCCGCCCGACGAAATGGATGCGCGACATGTCGAGTTGCGCGCGCACTTCGTTGAGGAATGTTTCCTTCCACGTCGTGCCCTTGTCCGCCGCGCGGCCATAGCTGACGCCGTCGCCGCCGATGATGACGAAATGCGCCCTGGGGCGTAGCCGCTGAAGCTCGGGCAGGGCGCGCATGAAGATGTGATAGCCGCGATAGGGCTCGAGATTGCGGCCGACGAAGGTCACGACTTCGTCCGCGCGCGTCAGCGACGTGCCGCTGGCGAACTTGATATGGCCGTCGTCGCGCGGCCGCAATTTGTCGGTGTCGATGCCGTCGTGGATGACGGTGATCCGGTCGGCAAAGGGCCTGGGATAGCTCGACGCCTGGAAATGGGTGGGCGAAATCCCGGCATTGGCCATCGGGAACATCAGCCGCTGGGGCAGCTGCTTCACCTTCACGCCGCAGCGATGCTCGATCTCGTCCTTGACCGGCGGAAACTCGGGATCGAAATCGTGGTCGGAATCTTTGTAGCCGTAGAAGAACTCGCAATAGAGCGCGAGCCGCGCCTCGGGCCACACATCCTTGAGGAACAGGGTATCGCCCCAGCCGGGATGCGCGACGATCACGTCGGGCACATAGCCGTCGCGCCGCATCGCCGACGCTTTCACCGTTGCGGCGTGCGCGCGGATCAGCTTGGCTTCGGTGTCGAGCGCCCATTGGTGCTCGGACTTGGTGCCGACCTTGGCGATGCTGCGATAGCCGGTGACGCCCGGCATCGGCGGCACGTCGATCATCGACAGCGCCGCGACCTCGTGCCCGCGCCGCGCCAGTTCGGGGCCGAGATGGACGAACTGTGCCGGGAAGTTCTGGTGAACCAGCAGGATCTTCATGCGCGACGAAGGATCATTCGCGGAACGCGGATTCCGACAGCCGCGTGAACGGCGTCAGGAAATAGCTGAGCACCGACCTTTTGTCGCCGATCAGTGCGACGTCGGCGATCATGCCCGGCGTGATCGGCAGCATGTTGCCCGCCGCATCGCGGATCCCGGCTTCCTTGGTGCGCACGCGCACCAGATAATGCGTGTCGCCGGTGCGTTCGTTGACGATCGCGTCGGGCGAAATCCCCTCGACCACGCCATCGAGCCCGCCATAGGTGGAGAAATTGTAGGCGGTCAGCTTGACCAGCGCGCGCTGGCCCGGGCGGATGAAGGCGATATCCTGCGGCCGTACCGCCGCCTCGACCGTCAGGCCGCTTTCCGACGGCACGATTTCGACCAGCGGTTCGCCGGGGCGGATGGTGCCGCCGACGGTGTTGACCAAAACCCGGTTGACCTTGCCCTGCAGCGGCGAGCGGACCAGCGTGCGCTGGACCTTGTCGCGCAGCGCCGGCAGCGTCCGGCGGCGGGTGATCAGTTCGGCCTGCGCGGCGGCAAGCTCGCCCGCGGCCTGCGATCGCCACTCCTGCTGCGCCTGGGCGAGCGCGGCGCGCGCCTCGGTGACGCTGGCGCGCGCGCGAGAGACCGTCGCTTGCGCTGCGGCGGCTTCCTCGGACGCGACATTGGCGGTACGTTCGGCCTGCATCAGGCTGAGGCGGGGCTCGACCCCGGCTTCGACCAGCGGGCGGAGCAGGTCCGCCTGCTCGATCGCCGAATTGCGCGACACGCGCAGTGCCGACAGCCGGCCCTCGGCCTCCGCGACCGCGCGCTCGGCCTGCGCGATCCGTGCGCGGGCGGCCGACGTCAGGCTGGCATAATCCGCCTGGCGCGAGATGTAGAGCGACCGCTCGATGCCGATCTGCTCGCGCGTCGCGGCATCCTCCGCGTTCGGGAAAACGGGCGTGCGGCCTGCAATCTCGGCTTCGAGCCGCGCCACCTTCACCGACAGCGCATTGACCGTCGAGCTGTTGCTGCCCAGCGCCGCACCCGTTTCGGTCTGGTCGAGCTGGACCAGGGGGGTGCCCGTCGCCACCGTGTCCCCCGCCTTGACCAGGATCGCGGCGACGATGCCGCCCTCCAGATTGGAAACGCGCTGGAGCTGCGCGGTCGGCACGACGCGCGCGGACGCGTTCACGGTCCGGTCGATCTGGGTCAGCGCCGCCCAGCCGACCAGCACGACGATCATGCCGACGATGACCCAGAGCAGCAGGTTGGACGACCGTGCCGGCGTCTTGTGCAACGGCTGGGGGACGACGACCAGGGCGGTGGATTGCATGTTCATGTCAGGCGGCTACCGGGCGGGTGATGCGGCGCAGGATTTCATCGCGCGGGCCGTCGGCCGCGACCTTGCCGTCGGTGATGATGACGACGCGATCGACCAGGCGAAGCAGCGGCATACGGTGGGTGATGACCAGCAGCGTGCGGCCCCGGGTCTCTTCTTCCAGCCGACTGATCAACTGGTTCTCGCTTTCGGAATCCATCGCGCTCGTCGGTTCGTCGAGCACCAGGAATTTGGGCCTGCCCGCCAACGCGCGCGCGAGCGCGATGCTCTGGCGCTGGCCGCCGGACAGGCTTTCGCCCCGGTCGGCGAGCGTCAGGTCATAGCCGTTGGCGACCCGGCCGATGAAATCGTGCACGCCGGTCAACCGGGCGACGCGCAGCATCTCCTCGTCATCGACCTGGCGGCGGCCGAGTGCGATGTTGTCGCGGATCGACCCGGTGAACAGGACGCTTTCCTGCAGCGACGCGCCGACATGGCGGCGCAGCGTCGGCAGGTCCATCTGGCGGATGTCGGTGCCGTCGACCATCACCAGCCCATCGGTGGCGGTGTAGAGGCCGAGCGCCAGGCGCGCGATCGTCGACTTGCCCGACCCGACCCGGCCGAGCAGCGCAATGCGCTCGCCGGCATTGATCTTGAGGTTGAGCTTGTCGAGCGCGTCTTCCTTTGCGCCGGGATAGCGGAAGCTGACGTTGCGGAACTCGACCGCGCCCTCGATCACCGCGGGCTTCAGGCCGGTCACCAGCCCGGGGTCCTCGCTCATGAACGGGTTGAGGACGCTGTAGGCCGTGCGCGTCGCGGTGATGCGCGACAGCAGCTGGGCGATCTGGGCCAGCGGCGCGACCGCACGGCTGGACAGCAGCGAGCACGCGATCAGCCCGCCGAGCGTCAGGTCGCGCGTTTCGACGAGCAGCACGCCCACGATCACGACACCCGCGAACGAGATCGTCTGGGCGGCATTGGCGACATTGGTGCTGATATTGGCGAGCAGGCGCTGGCGCGTCGCCATGTCCGAATAGCTGTCGATCGTGCGCAGCCAGCGCTGGCCGAGCAGGTCGCCGGCGCCGCTCGACTTGACCGTTTCGATGCCGCCGATCGCCTCGACCAGCACCGATTGCTTGTTCAGACCCTCGCGCATCGCCTCGCTCGCCAGGCGGTCCATGGCCGGAAACGTCGCGACGCCCGCGATGATGGTCAGCGGGACCATCGCCAGCGGCACCGCCACCACCCAGCCGCCGATCAGCGCGATTACCGCGAGGGTCAGCAGGATGAACGGGACGTCGATCATCGCGGTCAGCGTGGCCGAGGTGAAGAAATCGCGCAGCGTCTCAAGCTCGCGCATCGTGCCGGCCAGCGCGCCGGTCGAACCCCGCCGCGCGTTGAGCGGCATCGCGACGAGGCGCTCGAAAGCCTTTTCACCGATCTCGCGATCGACATTCACCCCCGCCACGTCGACGAAATAGGCGCGCAGCGAACGCAGGATGAAGTCGAAGATGATGACGAGGCCAAGCCCGATGCTGAGCCCGACCAGCGACGAAATCGCGTTGTTGGGCAGCACGCGGTCGTACACCGTCATCGAGAACAGCGACGACACGAGCCCGAAGATGTTGATCAGCAGCGCGGCGAGCGCGACCTTCGCATAGGTCGCGCGATTGCGCATCATCGGCTCGATCAGCCACTCGGCAAATCGCTTGCGGGGGGCTTCGACCAGCTCCTGCGGATCGCTCATGGCAACGGTCTTTCTTCGGCGGCCGAGGGGATTTCCAGCGCGGTCAGCAACCTGCCGGTACGCGACAATAGCACATATCGCGCGGCGTCGCGCCCCGCGATCGCCTGGATATAGGCTGCCGCGGTGCCGAAATAGGTGTCGTTGGCGGCTAGCACGTCGAGCAGGCTGCCCCGCGCCGCGAGGAAGCGGGTGGTGAGCGCATCGCGCGTCTGGCGGCTGGCGACATAGGCCGAGGCCAGGCTGGCCAGTTCCGCCTCGACCGCCATCAGGTCGGTATAGGCGGTCGCGGCGTCGCGCCCGGCTTCTTCGCGGACGCGGTCGGCGCGGGCACGCGCGGCGTCGGCGCGGGATTCGCCCTGTTCGGCGCGCTCGTAAATGCCGCCGAACAGGCGCTGGCGCAGCGTCAGGCGCGCACGGACGTCATAATCGCGCGTGACCTCGAACGCGCCATAGCGTCCGCCCTCGACGCTGGCGGAAAGCTGGGGCAGCGTGTCGGCGCGCAGGGCCTTGGCTTCGCGCCGCGCAGCTTCGGACTGCGCGCGTGCGATCGTCACCGTCGGAATGTTCGCCGCGGCGTCGCGCGCGGCCTCGACGCCGGCGGGCACGACGCCCAGCGTCGGTCCCCGCGTCATGTTGGGCGGCGGGGGCGCGCCGGTCAGCTCCTGATAGCGCGCCTCGGCATTGGCGAGCTCGCGACGGTAGCGGGCCAGGCGTGTGTCGAGCGAGGCGATCGCGGTGTCGACGCGCGCGATGTCGGATGCCGCCGACGCTCCCTGATCGATCCGCTGTTTGACCGAATCGCGGTTGTCGACGACGCTCTGGCGATACGCCTCCGCGAGACCCAGCAGGGTGCGGCCGGCGAAGATGTCGTACCACGCCGCGATCGTGCGCAGCGCGATTTCGTCTGCGGTGCCGTCGATCGAGGCGCTGGCGGCGCGCAGCCGGTCGCCGGCGGCGCCGATGCGGTAGGAGGTCGCGCCGAAATCCCACAACAGCTGGCTCACCTGTCCGGTCAGGTCGGTACGCCGTTCGAGCACCGATCGCTGGATGATGTTGTCGAGGCTGTTGCGGAACGACCGGTCGATAATCTGATAGGCGGACACCGAATATTCGGCGGAGGGCAGCAACGCCGCGCGGGCCTCGCGCTTCGCCGCCTTGGCTTCCTCAAGCTGCGCCTGCACCTCGGCCAGGGCCGGGTGGCGCGCGATCGCGGTCAGCACCGTTTCGCGGAAACGCGGATCGCCCGCACCGTCCTGACCCAGTTTCAGGATCGGGTCGGCGGCGGTGTCGACAACGAGGGGGCGGGGGCTCGCCCCCGGCAGCGTCAGCGATTGCGCGGCGGCGGCGCCAGGCATCGCCAGCGACGCGGCCAACACAAGCGCGCCGATCAACGGCGCACGCGATGGCACGGCAACAGACTTGGAAGCGTACGTCATTCTTTACGTTTGGAAACCTTGCAAGGAACGCTGTCCTCGACCCGCTGGCCTATCGAAACATCGGTGGCGCGTTAAGTGATTTGAGGCGTCGCGTCTACAGAAACGCTGGCCGGTGCTCGATCCAGAGCCATTCACTTCTCCGCCGCACACGCGCGCACGACCCGCCGCCCGCACTTTCCCGCTCCATCCAAAAGAAAAGGGGGCCTCCACCGTGGTGGAGACCCCCTGATCCTTGGTTCGCGATATTGCGATTACGGGGTCGGGATGGTCGCGGCCGCCGTGATCACGATGTCGTTGTTGGTCAGCGCCGTGCCGGGAACCAGCGTGGCGAAGATCACCGCCGCGCCGGCACCGGTGCCGTCCGCGTCGTAGAACAGGCGACCGGTCGCCTGATCGTACAGGATCTGCGCCGAAGCCGCCGTGGCGCTGACACCGATCACGAACTGCGCCGCGGTCAGGGTCGGGCCGCCAAAGGCGAACACACCCTGGTCGAGCGAGATGCGATCGCCTTCCGCCGAGCTGAAGTCGAGCACGTTGTCGGCATTGCCCACACCGGTGTTGGCGAAGTGGAAGGTATCCGCACCGCTCAGGCCGAACAGGTTGTCGATACCGTCACCACCCGACAGCACGTTGCGGCCAAAGTTGCCCGCGATCGTGTTGTTGGCCGCGTTGCCCTGGAGCACCAGGTTGTCGACCGCGGTGGCGTCTGCCGCAACCAGGCTCTCGACATTGGTACCGAGCGTGTAGTTGACGCTCGCGAACACGGTGTCGTTACCTTCGTTCGCCAGTTCGGTCACGACGTCCGACGACGAGAAGACGCGGTAGATGTCGTCGCCCGCGCCACCGACGAGGGTGTCGCCGCCGCCGCCAGCCACGCCGGCACCGTTGAGGATGTTGTTCCCCGAGTTGCCGGTGAGCGTCTGCGCACCGCTGTTACCGACCAGGAACACGTTGCCGGTGCCCGTGGCGGTCAGCGAGTCGATGGCCACGCCGTCCGCGAGCGCATAACCGCCGGTGGTCGCCGTGAAGGTGACCGTGTCGGTCGTCGCCGTCACACCGTCAGCGGCCAGGCCGGTTTCGATGATGACATCGTCGGTGCTGTCGACGGTGTAGGCGTCATTGCCCGCGCCACCCGCCAGCGTGTCGGCACCGCCGCCACCGATCAGCGTCTCGGCGACGTTGCCGGTCGCGCCGTTGATGCGCTGCGCCAGCGCATTGCCGGTCACCGAGACGACGTTGCCGCCGAGGGTGATGGTTTCGACTTCCGCACCCGCGGTGAGGGTGTAGGCCACGAAGCCGGCTTCGGTCGCGAAGGTGATCGAGTCCGTGCCGCCGCCGACGGCTTCGCTGATCACGTCAGCGCCGTTCACGACATAGGCGTCGTTGCCGCCCAGGCCGGTCAGGGTGTCGACGCCGAGGCCACCGACCAGCGTGTTGTTGGCGAAGTTGCCGACAATCTGGTTGGCGAGGTCGTTGCCGGTCAGGACATATTCACCGGTGGTCGCACTCTGGTCCGCCGCCGAGAGGTTCTCGACATTGGCGCTCAGCGTGTAGGACGCGCTGGTGAACACCGAGTCCGTGCCTTCACCGACTGCTTCGGTGACGACGTCGAGCGCGGTGTAGACGCGATAGGTGTCGTTGCCCGCGCCGCCGACCAGCGTGTCCCCGGTACCCGTCGCCGACGTGCCGCCGTTCAGGACGTTGTTGCCGGCGTTGCCGGTGAGCGTCTGGGTCAGCGCGTTGCCGACCAGAACGACGTTGCCGGTCGCCGCGGTCGCGGTCAGGCTGTCGACATTGACGCCTTCGGCCAGAGCGTAACCGCCCGTGGTCGCGGTGAACTGGACGACATCGGCCGTCGCGGTGACACCGTCGGCCTCGAAGCCGGTTTCGATGATCACGTCATCGGTCGAGTTGACCAGGTAGGTGTCGCCACCGCCGGCACCCGCCAGCGTGTCCGCGCCCGCCGTACCGCCGCTCAGCGTTTCGGCGACGCCGACCGCACCCGCGGCACCGTTGATGCGCTGCGACAGGTTGTTGCCGGTGATCACGTTCACGCCGTTGCTGGCGGTGATGACTTCGATCGAGGCATCCGCATTCAGGGTGAACGTCGCCGCCGCACCCGCCGCGAAGGTGATCGTGTCGGTGCCGCCGTCAGCCGCCTCGACAAAGGTGATCGTGCCCGCGCCCAGGACATAGGTGTCGTTGCCGCCGAGGCCGATCAGGGTGTCGTTGCCGC
This sequence comes from Sphingomonas sp. CCH15-F11, assembly GCF_001557005.1. NCBI lineage: Bacteria > Pseudomonadati > Pseudomonadota > Alphaproteobacteria > Sphingomonadales > Sphingomonadaceae > Sphingomonas > Sphingomonas sp. CCH15-F11. Next base: position 67,048 of record NZ_LSKG01000106.1, read on the forward strand.
CGCCGCCGCTGAGCGTGTTGGCACCGAAGTTGCCGACGACCGTCTGGTCGAGCGCGTTGCCGGTCAGGACGAGCGCCTGCGTGCCCGACTGATTGGCAGCCGAGAGCGTCTCGACCGCAGTGCCTGCGGTGAGCGCGTAGGTCGCGATCGCCTGGCCCGCCGCCTGCAGCGCGTCGGCGTCGATGTACACGATGTCGGTGCCGCCACCCGCAAGTTCGGTCACCACGTCACCCGGGTTGCGGATGGCGTAGACGTCGTCGCCAGCACCGCCCACCAGCGTGTCGCCGAGCGTCGGCTGCGCGGTGTTGCGGCCGCCGTCGAGCACGTTGTTGCCCGCGTTGCCATTCAGCGTCTGCGCGAACTGGTTGCCGATGACGAAGTTGTTGCCGGTGCCGGTCAGGTTCAGCGTTTCGACCCACGCACCCGAGTTCAGCACATACGACACGCTGGCGTTGACCACGTCGTTCGCGCCGCCCGTCGAGCTTTCCACGATCACGTCGCCGGCGTCGGCAACCGTGTACGTGTCGTTGTCCGCGCCACCGTTCAGGGTGTCGTTGCCGGTTCCGCCGATGAGCGTGTCGGTGCCTGCACCACCGTCGATGCTGTCATCACCCGCCGCACCGTCGAGCGTGTCGTTGCCCGCATTGCCGATGATCGTGTTATTCTCGGCGGTGCCGACAATATTGTCGTCGCCTGCCGTTCCGATAAACGTCGCCATTTAACTACTCCCTTCAGGATGCTTGTCGCGGCGGGGCCGCGCGAAACCAAAATTCAAAAACGTGAAAACAGTTCGCCGCACCGTCCGCGCCTTGCGGACCGACGAACGGTTGGATAGTCCCGCAAATGCTCGGCGTGCCCCCCCGTTTGATCACAAATCGTGCACGACTTAACCGAGCGTGGAATCGATGGCAAGCGACTAGCCCTATTTTTCTGCCGTGTTGTCGCGGGTGCAACAATGGGATCGGACTTGGGGCCAAGCGATGGTGATCGCAGGTAAATATCTGGTTAACGCCAAGACGGTCCGCAGCATCGTTGCGACGACCGTATTCAATCCGTTCCGGGGTTTTTCCCGCGAGCGCGGTCAACGCCGTCGGCGCGGCCGCCGCCGCGGGGGTGGCCCGACCCTCTCGATCGCGGCGGCATTGGCCGTTGTCGCGATCCTGTCGCCGGGACATCCTCGGGCCCGCGCGGCCACGGACGACGGGCTTGCGGCCCAGCTGCGCCTGCTTCAGGCGGCCGACGCGCGCGTGGCGCGGATCGGGTGGCAGCTGAAGGCGGCCAACGTCGCCCTGTGCCCCGAAACCCGGCCCGAGCTTGGCATCATGCTCTATGATGCCGCGCAATTCGCGCCCGAGGTGCGGTCGGTGGCCGGTGACCTGTTCGGGCTGGCGGCGCCGGTCGCGGTGAGCGTGGTGGTGCCTGACGGGCCGGGCGACCGGGCCGGGCTGCGGCCCGGCGACGGGATCGTCGCGATCGACGGCGAACCGCTGCCGCGCAAGCTGCCGGCTGCGCAGGCAACCTTTGACGGCGTGGAAGCTGCCCTGGCGCTGCTCGACCGCGCGTCGGGCGAGGCAGCCGCGCGTGCACGTCCGGTCAAGCTAAGGGTCGTGCGCGGCGCCGGCGAGGTCGACATCGCGCTCGACCCCCGGCCGGTCTGCGCGGCGTTCGTCCAGCTGCTGCCCGATCCCCGATCGGAAGCGTCGGCGGATGCGCGGACGATCAGCGTTTCGACCGGACTGCTCGACCGGGTCGCCAATGACGACGAACTGGCCTTTCTGATCGGGCACGAGCTGGCGCATATCATGCTGGGCCACCGCGAGCGCTTCGCGCGTGCGCGCGTGGATAAAGGCCTGTTCGCCGGATTTGGACGAAACGGCGCGATCCTTCGCGCCGCCGAGGCGGATGCCGACCGGCTCGGCATCGTCCTCAGCGCACGGGCCGGCTATGATGTGTTCGCGGCTGCAGCATTCTGGCGCCGGGCCGGAAGGGCGGCGGCGCCATTGATCGGCGACGGTACACATCCCGGCTGGCGGAGGCGCGCGCGCGATGCCGACGCGATTTCGGCCGCGATCGCCGCCAATCGCGAAGATGCCATGCCGCCGGACGACTTACGCGCTCAACTCGTTGACCGCAGGCGCCAGCTCGACGCCAAAATGAAAGCGTTCGACAGGTGACACTTGATTAATGACTGTAAGTTAGCGAAGGACGGGAAGCAGTCCGGGTTGGGGCCGGGTCTCTTGCGAGGCGCGGCGACGGCCCGGGAAAATGCGGCGACTGCGTTGCATTTTTGCTGCATCCCGCGTGAGATTGGTTCCGCGCCCGCCGATCGGGAACGGAAACGGGTTGAATGCGTGTAAGCCTCGTGCAATAGCACCGCACGAGTACGAGTATATTGCGAAGGGAGTGTCGGAAATGAACATGTTGAAGAAGGCGATGGCTACCGCGGTAGCGATGTCGCTGGTCAGCGTTCCGGCGATCGCCTCGGCCGCTGACGCCAGCAAGCTGTCGCTTGCGCCGTCGGTTCGCGCCGGCAAGGTGGTTGCTGAGAAGGAAAAGGCTGAAGGCAGCAGCGGGATCATCATCGGCGTCGTCGCGGCGGCTGCCGTGATCGCCGGCATCATCATCATCGCCGACGATGATGAAGCGACCAGCCCGTAAGCCTCGGCTCTCGGAATAGAAAAGGGCGCTCCTTCGCTGGAAGGAGCGCCCTTTTTATTTGTGCGCGCGCCGCGATCGCGCGGCCCGGTTTCGCGGTCCGCGCACTGGATGGCATCGCATCGCTCGCCGCGCGATTTTCATTTGAGTCCCCCGCCCGGACGCGGATATGGCACGTGACAGGGTGCCGGCGCGCACGGCAGAAGACTGGATCAGGGTGTTGACGGTAGAGCTGGCGGAGATTGACGAAAACGCCGTTCGCGGGGGGCGGATCGGCACCGAAACCTGGCTTTTCTGGAGCTTCCTGCTGGTCATAGCGCTGCTGGGCGGCGCATCGCGGGCGGATTCGCTCGCCCAGCCCGTGGTGCGTTGCGTCAGCGTGGTCGTCATCGGCCTGTTCGTGCTGCTGATCCCGCCGGCGCGCCCCGGCTTGCCCCGCCTGCCCGCGATTTTCCTGGCGCTGATTGCCGCGCTGATCGTCGCGCAGCTCGTGCCGCTTCCGCCAATGATCTGGACCGCGCTACCGGGTCGCGACCTCGCCGAGCAGGCGGCGACGGTCGCGCAGTTCGATCAGCCCTGGCGCCCCTTCGCCCTGTCGCCCGACCGCGCGGCCAACGCCTTGTTCGCGCTGCTGCCGGCGGCGGCGACGCTGATCGGCCTGCAGTTCCTGTCACGCCAGCGGATCGCCAACCTCGTCACCCCGGTCATGTTCCTGGTGCTTGCCAGCGCGGTGCTCGGGCTGGCGCAGGTGTCGAGCGGCGAAGATTCGCCGCTGCGCTGGTATGCCGTGACGAATCGCGAGGCTGCGGTCGGCCTGCTCGCGAACCGCAATCATCAGGCGCTGCTGCTCGGCTGCGGCCTGCCGCTGGTGGCGCTGTGGGCGACGCCGCGCGGCATGGCGGCGGATCGCACGCGGCTGCGCGCGCTGCTGGGTGCGGGTGCGGCGGCATTTCTGATCGTCATGGTGCCCGTGACCGGGTCGCGCGCGGGGCTGGTCGTCAGCACGATCGGCCTCCTGGCCGCGATCGTGCTGGTGCTGCCGCGCCTCGGGACGCTTCTTCGCGGGATGCGCAGGCGCACCCGGCGCCTAGTTGCCGGCGGGGTGGCGCTCGGCGCGGTGGCGATCGTCGCGCTCGCATTGACCATCGGTCGCGCGGCATCGGTGCAGCGGCTGTTTGCATTGTCGGTCGACGACGACCTGCGCCTGCGCGCCTGGCCGACGTTGCTTGAAATCGCCCGGGACTATGCGCCGTTCGGGGCGGGGCTGGGCGCTTTCGAGCCGCTCTATCGGCATTATGAGCCTTTCGACCTGCTTTCGACGAGCTATCTGAACGAAGCGCACAATGACTATCTTCAGGTCCTGATCGAGGCCGGCGTGCCGGGGGTGGCGATGATCGTGGCGTTCATCGCCTGGTGGCTGATCCGCTCGATCCGGGTCTGGCGCATGGCGCCCGACACCGCGTTCATCCGCCCGGCGCGCGCGGGATCGGCGATACTGCTGATGGTGCTGCTGGCCAGCGCGGTCGATTATCCGGCACGGACACCGATCATCATGGTGGTGACCGCGATCGGTGCGATCTGGATGCTGCTGCCGGTTCCTGGCGTGACCGCTGTGACGGCACGGCGGACGCGGACCGACAATGCTTTACCTGTCCATGCCGGCTGACTATAGCTCGCGGGATTTTTGGCGGATTACTTGACGATATGCGGTTAATTTTATCTGTTCTTGCGGTCGCGCTGCTCGTTTCGGGCTGCTCGAGGGAGCGTCTGGTTTCGCGCCCCGGGCTGACGGTGGTCGAAACCGAGGCGCTGCCGGAGCCGACGCGCGGCGACCTGGTTGCCGCCGACCGCCCGGCGCTGGTGGGGCCGCTCGATACGATCGGCATCGACGTCTACGGCATTTCCGACCTGAGCCTGGAGGTCCAGATCGATGCGAGCGGGCGGATCTCGATGCCGCTGGCCGGCACGATCGATGTGCGGGGCAAGGCGGCATATGAGGTTGCGCGCGATATCGAGAATGCGCTGCGCCGCTACGTCAAGGATCCGGTCGTCACCGTCAACATCCTCAATTCGGTCAGCCAGGTCGTCACGGTCGACGGGTCGGTGACGGAGCCGGGGCTGTATCCCGTGACCAACCAGATGACCTTGATGCGCGCGATCGCGTCGGCCAAGGGCGTGTCGGAATTCGGCAAGCTCGAGGACGTGGTGGTGCTGCGCACGGTCGACAACCAGCGCATGGCCGGGCTGTACAACATCGCGGCGATCCGCCGCGGGGTTTACAAGGACCCGCCGATCTTCGCCAATGACGTGATCATCGTGGGGGATTCGCCGGAGCGCCGGCTGTTCCGCGATCTCGTCGCGCTATCGCCGATCATCTCGGCACCCCTCATCGTCCTGCTGCAATAACGAAGTCGAGCACTGTTCATGAACAAAGCAAATAATGTTCGCAGGCTTGGCTCGGGAAGTGTCGGCTTGGTCCCGGTCGAAATGACGGCGGAGGCCCAGACGCCGTTGCTGCGCCAATATTGGCGGATCGTGTGGCGCTGGCGTCGCGTGATCCTGGGCATCATCGGCGTGTGCCTCGTCCTGGGGCTGATCATCACGCTGCTGATGACGCCGCAATATACCGCGACCAACACGATCGAGATTTCGCGTGAATCGGGCAAGATCGTGAACATTCAGGGTGTCGAGCAGGAAGCGACCGACGCCGACCAGGAATTCTATCAGACGCAATATGGCCTGTTGCGTGCGCGCTCGCTGGCCGAGCAGGTCGCGACGCGTCTGCGTCTGGTCGACGACGTCGCCTTTTTCGAGATGTTCGGCGAGGCCGACAGCGAAGGGTTGTTCACCGACAGCAGCGACCGGCGGCTGTCGGCGGTCAGCCGGTCGAAGCGCGTGAAGAAGGCGGGCGAAATCCTGCTCGACAACATCCGCATCACGCCGGCGCGCCAGTCGCGCCTGGTCGAGATCAGCTTTACCAGCCCCGATCCGGCCCTGTCGCAGCGCGTCGCCAATGCCTGGTCGGAAAATTTCATCAGCGCGACGCTGGAGCGGCGCTACGAGGCGACCTCCTACGCCCGGCGCTTCCTGGAAAGCCGGCTGGCGCAGCTGCGCACGCGCCTCGATGCGTCGGAGCGGTCGCTGCAGAATTACGCCTCGAACGAGCGGATCATCACGCTGCCGCAGGGCAAGGAAGGCTCCGAACAGTCGACGATTGCGTATGACCTTGTCGCGCTGAACGGCGTACTGTCCGCCGCCACCGCGGACCGGCTGGCGGTCGAGGGCAAGTACAAGGCGTCGCGCGGCCGGTCGGGTGACGTCGAGGAGGCGCTCGACAACAACGCGCTCAATTCGCTGCGGGCACGCCGGGCGGAGCGCGCCGCCGAATATGAGAAGCTGCTCGTCCAGTTTGAGCCCGATTATCCGCCGCTGCGCGCGGCGGCGGGCGAAATCCGGCAGCTCGACCGGAGCATCGCGCGCGAAGAGCAGCGCATCGGCAGCAGCCTTGCCGCCGAATATCAGGCCGCGGTGAACCGCGAGGAATCGTTGCGCGAACGCGTCGACGCGTTGAAGGAAAGCTTCCTCGACCAGCGTCGTCGCAGCATCCAGTACAACATCTTCCAGCGCGAAGTTGACACCAATCGTCAGCTTTATGATGCGCTGCTCCAGCGGTACAAGGAAATCGGCATCGCCGGCGGGGTCGGCGTCAACAACGTCGCCGTCGTGGACGAAGCACAACTGCCGTCGCGACCGTCGAGCCCCCGCCTGGTGCTCAACCTGGTTCTCGCGCTGTTCGTCGGCATGTCGCTGGGTGCCATCGCGGCCTTCATCCTTGAGCAGAGCGACGAGGCGATCGCCGATCCGGGGGCGGTCGAGCGCATGCTCGGCCTGCCGCTGCTCGGCAGCGTGCCCAAGTCGTCGGACTCGCCGATCGATGCGCTGCGCGATCGCAAGTCCTCGATCGTCGACGCCTATCTTGCGGTCCAGACGAACCTGCAGTTCTCGACCGATCACGGCGTGCCGCAATCGCTTGCAGTCACCAGCTCACGGCCGGCCGAAGGCAAGTCGACGACGTCGTTCGCGCTGGCGACGATGCTGGCGCGCGCCGATCGCAAGGTGGTGCTGATCGACGGCGACATGCGGTCGCCCTCGGTTCACCACCTGATCGGTGCCCAGAACGATCGCGGGCTGAGCAATTACCTGTCGGGCGGCGCGGTGATCGACAGCCTGCTCGTGCCGGTGAACGATTTCGGCTTCGTCGCGATGACCGCCGGGCCGATCCCGCCCAATGCCGCCGAACTGCTGACCGGCAACCGGCTGGCCTCGCTGATCGAGGAACTGTCGAAGCATTTCGACCATATCGTGATCGATTCCCCCCCGGTGATGGGCCTGGCCGATGCGCCGCTGATCGGCAGCCGCGTGGAGGGCATCGTCTACGCCGTCGAATCGCACGGCATCCGTGCCAGCATCGTTCGCACCGCACTGAGCCGCCTCGCCAGCGCAAATGCGCGCATCATCGGCGTGGTCGTGACCAAATTCGAGCCGAAAAAGGCGCATTTCGGCTATGGCTATGACTATGGCTATGGTTACGGCCGATCGGAGCAGGGCCGGGGCGGCAACGGCTGATGCCGTCACGCGCCATCCAGCTGCCGACCGGGCGCGCGATCCTTTTTGTCCTCCTGCTGCTCGGCCTGCTGGTTCTGGCGGGCCAGCACAGCCTGGCCTCAGTCGTCGCGAAGCGAAACCCCGAACTGGCGCTGCGCATCGCGCCGGGACATGCGGAGGCCGCGGGGCTGGTTGCACTTCGCAGCATGACCGCGGCCGCGACCGCCAGCGACATTGCGCGCGCGCGCCGGCTGGCCCAGTCGGCATTGCGAAGCGAGCCCCTGTCAGCGGTGGCGGCGGGTGCGCTGGGCCTGGCAAACGATCGGCGCGGTCAGACCGCGCTGGCCCGCCGGCAGATCGCCTTTTCCGAACAGCTTTCGCGCCGCGAGCTCGTGGTTCAGCTCTGGCTGATCGAGGATGCGGTCGCACGCGATGACATCCCGGGCGCGCTGCGCCGTTATGACACCGCGATGCGCACGTCGCGCGATGCGCTGGGCATCCTGTTCCCAATCCTGATCGGCGCGATCGATGATCCCGCGATCCGGGCACCGCTTGCCGACATCCTCGCGCGTCGCCCCTCCTGGTCGACCCAGTTCGTCCAGCAACTGGCCCAGAGCGGCACCGCGTTCGACAGCATCAACCAGCTCTATCGCGCGCTCCGGCAACGCGGCGCGCCGGTCAGCGACCTGACGCTGGCGACCGTGACGACGCGGATGGTCGAACGCGGCCAGGTCGCCGGCGCGTGGACACTGTTCCAGAGCTATCGCCCCGGTGCGGACCGTCGCGGTCTGCGCAACGGCAGCTTCGATCAGCCGCTGGCCGACGCGACCCCCTTTGACTGGTCGCGCGGACCGGAAAGCGAAATCGTCGTCGAGCAACGGCCCGCCTTTGACGGTCCAGCGCTGTATTTCGAGACGCCGATGGGCGTAGGGGGCGTCGCCGCGCGTCAGCTGCTTCTGCTGTCGCCGGGTGCGGTTTCGATCCGCGGGATGGCCAGCGATACGGCGGGGCTCGGCGACAATCTGCCGTATCTGAGGCTCGCCTGCGCCGATGGCCGCCGCGAACTCGGCCGACAGGCGTTCCCGAGTGCCGGGCCCGAGGGTCAGCCGTTCAAGCTCGATGCGGTCGTTCCGCGCGATTGCCCGGCGCAGTGGATCGAGGTCGTTGCGCAGGCCGCTGACTCGCTCGGGGGGGCGGCAGGCTATATCGACAATGTCAGCCTGAGCCGCTGACCGCCGCCGCCGGTCGCGATACCGATCAGCTTTGCAATATCCACCGCTCGCTGCCCGTCAGGCCCAGCGCGGTGAGCCGTCCGCTCTGATAGGCGCCGGTATCGATGCCGATCCGGTTGGGTAGCATCTCGACCTCGCTCGTGACGGTGTGGCCATGCACGATCACCGCGCCGTGATCGCCGGTGAAGCGGGTAAACTCCTCGCGGATCCACCGCCGGTCGCTGTCGCGCTGTTCGTCCAGCGGGATGCCGGGGCGAACGCCGGCATGGACGAAGTGATAGTCGCCGATCGTCACTGACTGCGCGAATTGCGCCATGAACGTCAGGTGCGCTTCCGGGACATTGCGGATGATCAGCTTTTGAAGCTCGGACAGATCGGCCTCGTCATATTCGGCCTGGCTGACCCCGTAGCTGAGCAGCGTCTCGCGCCCGCCGATCCGGTTGAACAACGACAGCGCGTTGCGATTGCCCGAGGCGGCGAGCAGCAGGACCTCCTCGTGGTTTCCCATCAACAGGATGGTGTCGGGGCGGGCCTCCGCGATCGACATCAGGTGTTCGACCACGCGCGCGCTGTCCGGGCCGCGATCGATCAGATCGCCCAGAAAGATCAGTTGATAGGGCTGGCTCGCGCGCGCGGCATCGTCGTCGATCGCCGCAAGCAACGTGACCAGACAGTCGTGACGACCGTGGATGTCGCCGATCGCGTAGAAGCGTCTTTCGTCGGGAACGCGTGCGTCAGGAACGCCTTTGCGCTTGCCAAGCAGGAACTGGAACATTCTTCGGGGGCCTGTACTAATCGGACGTCCATATAGGCTCTTCGCTTCTGCACACAATCGTGGCAGAGGGTCGCCATGAACAAGTTGTCGGCCCTGGCATTGGCGTGGGCCCTGATCGCGCTTTTTCCGTCGCCCGGCGTCGCCGGCGAGGCAAAGCGACTGCGCAAGCCCGGCGAGCGTGTGGCCAAACCCGTCGAGCGGTCCGAACGTCCCCTCCTGATCACCGATGAGAATGTCGCGGATCTGGATCGTGTATCCGCCCCGGATCCGAGCGTGCGTCCTACGCCGCGACTGGGCCAGCGGGTCAGCGATCCGCAGCAGCGCGTGGCGCGCCGCCAGTATCGACAGGCGGGCGAGCGATTGAACCAGCGGGTGCTGGGGCGGATCGAAAGCCGCGTCCAGAACCGCATCGGGCCGAGCGACCTGCCCTCGACGCGCGCGACCGAGGGTACGCTGAGCGTGAGGCGCACCGCCACCCTGCCGAGCCCCAACGGACCGAAATAGCGACGCGGACGGGCGACGCGGCGCATTCAGCGGCTTGCCCAGCGACCCCATTTCGCCCTAACGCCGCGCCGTGGCGGGCCGATCCCCGCAGCGTTGCGCCTTCCGACCCGGCCCGGCGCCGAATTTGAGAGTGTGATGGTCTCCGTTCAGCCCAAAAGATCCCTGTGGATCCGTTTCGACGTTCAGGTCATCGGCTGCCTGTGCGCTGCGGTGCTGCTGCCCTATGTCATCCGTGCCCTTACCCTTGAAGTCGACACGATCGAAATCCTCAACCAGACGTTGATCGGGGCGACGCTGGCGATTGTCGCGGGCGCGTGGCTCCTGCGAAACGTGACGATTTTTCCGGGCGTCGAGAAGAGCGTCTATATCCTTCCGGCGTTCACGATCTCGTTCTTCACGCTGACGATGATCTACCTGCTCGGGCGGCTCGACTATAACCGCATCATGCTGATCTCCGCCTTCGCGGTCAGTGTCGGCTGGTTCCTGTTTTTCCAGGTGCATACCGAACGGTTCCGGATGCTTCGGATCGGCTATCTGCCGTTCGACGACGTCAAGCTGATCAACCATGTGACCGGCGTCACATGGGTCCCGCTATCGTCGCCGGATGCGGATTTCGGTCAGCTGGATGCCGTGGCCACCGATCTGCGGGTCGATCTGCCGACCGAATGGGACCGGCGGCTGGCCGACTTCGCGCTCGCGGGCGTACCCGTCTATCACGTCAAGCACCTGCTGGAATCGCTGACGGGGCGCGTCGAGCTCGAGCATCTGTCGGAAAACAGTTTCGGTTCGCTGGTGCCGCTGTCGGCCTACATGTCGATCAAGCACGCGGTCGACTGGATCATGGCGCTGATCGCCGGGGTGGTGCTGCTGGTGCCGCTGCTGCTGGTCGCGCTGATCATCCGGCTGACCTCATCGGGGCCCGCGCTGTTTCGCCAGACGCGGATCGGCTACCGGGGCGAGCCGTTCACCGTCTACAAATTCCGCACGATGCGGGTGCTGGAGACCCAGCCCTCGACGCTCGAGGCCGCGATCACGCGCGAAGGCGACGACCGGGTCACGCCGGTGGGGCGCTTCCTGCGCCACAGCCGCATCGACGAGCTGCCGCAGATCATCAATGTCCTTCGCGGTGAAATGAGCTGGATCGGGCCGCGCCCCGAAGCGGAGGTGCTGTCGCGCTGGTACGAGCGCGAAATCCCCTTCTACCGCTATCGCCACGTCGTCCGCCCCGGAATCGCGGGCTGGGCACAGGTGTGCCAGGGCCATGTCGCCGAGGTCGACGAGGTCCGGGCCAAGCTCCATTACGACTTCTACTATATCAAGAACTACTCGCCCTGGATCGACCTGTTGATCGTGGCGCGCACGATCCGCACGATGATAACGGGCTTCGGATCACGCTGACCCGCATGGCGTCGATGATCCACAACTGGGATTTCGTGCCCTCCGCGCCGTCGCTGCTGGTGCGGTTGTCCAGGCTGAAACGGCGGCTCGCCGGCCGGCGCGCCTTTCCGCAATGGCACGCGGTCGTCCCCGTGCGTCCGGCGGATCGCTGGAACTGCCTGTTCCTGTTCGCCCCCGACGGCACGCTCAGCGCGACGCAGCGCCATACGCTCGCCCTCGTACGGGGCCTGTCGGGCAGGCTGATGGTCGTCGTGGCGACGCCCGATCCCGGCCAGATTCCCGATGGCCTCGTCGAAACGTGCGACGCGCTTTACTGGAAGGCGCTCGGCGGCTTCGATTTCTCCGCCTATTCGATTGCGCTGCACGCGGTCGCGAACGGCGCGCCGGGTGCACATCTTTACCTTCAGAACGATTCCGTCCTCGGCCCGTTGGGCGATGTCGATGCGTTGATCGCGACGACATCGTGGCGGCTGACCGGCTTTCTCGCCAGCGCGAATGCCGAAAACCATGTGCAGTCCTATGCCCTGTTCTTCCGTCAGGTGACGCCCGACCTGATCGCGGCACTGCGGCCCGTGATCGACATGACGCACGCCTATGACCGCTGGCAGGATGTCGTGACGCTGCAGGAAACGCGGCTGGCGCGGGTCGCGTCGCGGGCGCTGGCGGTGGGGGCGCTGTGGTACGATCCGGATTCGCGGTCCGATGTTCCGGGGCTGGCGACGGGACTGTGGCGGAAGATAACGGGCACGCCGGTGATCAGCGGGCCGGTCAACGATCCGTCGCTGACCTCGGCCACCGCGCTGGTCGACATGGGCTTTCCGTTCCTGAAGCAATCGCTGCTCGGCCGGAACGCGCATCTTCAGGACCGCGCCCGGGTTGCCGCGATGGCGGCCCGATATGGCTATGCCGGGCTCGATCATGGCTGAGCGGGCGTGCATCGACATCGTCATCGTCAACTGGAACGCCGGGCCGTTGCTGGGGCGTTGCCTGTCGTCGATCGCCACGCATGGCGGCGACCGTGTCGGCTGCGTCTATGTCGTCGACAACGGATCGACCGACGGATCGGCGGATGTCGACGTGCCCGGCCTGCCCCTCGTCGTCATTCGTGCGGGCGCCAATCTGGGTTTCGGCCGGGCATGCAACCTGGCGGCGGATCGCGGCAGCGCGCCCCTTATCCTGTTGCTCAACCCCGATACGGAGCTTCACCCGGGTGCGCTCGATCAATGCGTCGCCCGTCTTGAACAGGCCGATGGCGGGCAGATCGGCGTGCTTGGCGTGCGTCTGGTCGACGAAGCCGGGGCGGTCCAGCGCCATTGCGGCCGCTTTCCGACCTGGCGAAGTTTCGTCGGCGCCAGCCTGGGTCTCAGCCATGTCTCGGCGCTGGCGCGACGGTGGTTCCCGCCAATCATCATGGCCGACTTCGATCACCTCAGCAGCCGCGATGTCGACCATGTCATCGGCGCGTTCTACCTGGTCCGGCGGGACATCTATCGCGCGATCGGCGGGTTCGACGAACGCTTTTTCGTGTACCTCGAAGACCTCGATCTGTCGCGACGGATCCGCGCACGGGGCCATCGCATCCATTATTTCGCCGAGCCCGAGGTTTATCACAAGCGTGGCGGCACCTCCGAACAGGTCAAGGCGCACCGCCTGTCCTATGCGCTCCAGGCCAATCTGATTTACGCCTTCAAGCATTTCTCGCGGGCCGGCGCGTTCGCGGTCGCGCTGGCGACCTATGTCGCCGAACCGCTGGCCCGTTCCGCGCGCGCGGTGCTGCGGCGCTCGCCGGAAGAATTGGGCTTCACCTGGCACGGTTTTGCCATGCTATATGGCGCGACCCCGCGTCTGGCGCGCACGCTTGCGAGCGCGCTTGACCGGAACCGCACCGCGATCCGGATCGACGCGGAACAAGGGAAGGGCGGCGCGTGAAGCTGTGCGATGATCTGCGGACCGGACACGCGGCGCTGTCGTCCGACGCGCGGGCGATAAGGCGATCGTCATGCCGTCTGCACTGACCCCGGGGATGTACCAGCCGCCGGTGATGGGCCGTTCCGCCGGAGAGATCCTGCTGTCCGGGATCACCCGCTGGCTGATCTTCGCGACGCTCGCCATTTGTGTGGTCGTACCCCACTCCTTTCAGGAGGCGACCGCGGCGCTGCTGCTGTTGACGGCGATCGCGTCGCTGCTGATCGTTCGCAAGGCGGCATATCTCGACACCATGCTGATGCTGTATTTCTGCGGCGTCGTCGTGACCGCCTTTTACATATGGATCGGCTATTCCTCTGGCGCGCCGCGTGAGGCGGTCAACCAGACGCTGATCGTCTACATCCTCGCACCGCTGATCTGGCTGCTGATCGGAACCGCGATGTTCCAGCAAATGGGAACGACCCGGCCTGTCCGGCTGCTCGTGCTCCTCACCTGGGTCGCAGTGCTCTCGGTGGCGGCCTTCTTCTATGCGTTTCTGACCTTCGGCAAGGAATCGGTGCAGTTCCTGTCGGAGGACGTGAACGTCAACGTCGCGCGCGGATATTCGGGTGCCAACATCCTCGTCTATGGCTCGCTCATTTTCCTGTCGGGGGCATTTTTCGCGCAGCCGACGCTGGTGCGAAATCGCTTCCTGCGGATGCTGCTGCCGCTTGCGCTGGTCGTCTGCGCGCTGACCTCGGGTCGCTCCGCGCTGATCCTCGCGGTGCCGGTCGGCTTCGTGACAGGCGTGGTGCTGCGCGCGCGCGTCGGCCTGACGGACGAGGACGGCAACAGCGAGTCCGTGTTCTGGCCGACCGTCCTGCTGGGCGTCCTGTCGCTGCTGGCGGTGGTCCTGATCGACGTCGCCCTGGACACCGTCGACCTCCAGGTCGTCATCGGGGAATTCATCGACGAGCTCCAGTCTGGCGGGGGCGCGCTCCGCACCGAACAGGTGGTCGCGCTATGGGACGGCGTCGAGGAAAGCTGGGGACTGGGCGTCGGCCACGGCATCGGCGTTCGCTATCTGCGCAGCGACCTGTTCCCCTGGCGCTACGAGGTCATTCCGCTCGCCTCGCTGCTTCGCGTCGGCTTCATCGGGACGCTGGTCTATGCCAGCGTGTTCGTCGTGTACGGGGCTTTGCTGTTCCGCCGGGTCGCCGAGAAGCTGTTGCGGCCGGAGGACATCTACATGGCCGGCGGCTTCACTGCGAGCGCGATGGCGATGTTCACCAACCCGTACATCGAATCCTTCATCTTCCAGTGGATGTATTTCCTGCCGGTGCTCAGCCTGGGCATCCGTCGCAACGTCGATCCGGGCGGGGCGGCAGCAGCGAACGTGGCGGCCACCTGAGCCGATCTCAGCGGCCCAGGCCGAGCACTGCCTCAACCGGGGTTGCGCGGAATTCGACCCGGTTGGCGCTGACCCGCGCGCTTCCCGCGTCGATCCTTGCCGCCGCGAACACGGTCATCGCCTGCGCGGTTCGACCATCGGGGCTCGCAAAGCGGTTGCCGGACAGCGTCAGGTTGCGGTTGACGCCGTCGACAAAGGCGATGGCAACGCCGTTGCGTGCCCCTGCCGCGCCGCAGTCGACGAACATGTTGCCGGTCAACGCCAGCCGGTCGGATGACCGTATCCACAGCGCGTGGCCGGGGGCTTGATTGCCGGCGCGCTCGAAGCGGTTTTCGTCGACCTCGACCTCGGCCACCATGCCGCGATAGCCGATCTCCGCCATCTTTGAACATTCGATGATCCGGTTGCGCGTGATCCGCACGCCACGGACGCCATCGACGATGAACGGGGTCGCGCAGCCGCGTATCTCGTTTTCCGCGACCATCAGCTCGTAGCGCGGGGTTCCGGTGAGCGACTTGCCCGGGCCATAGCCGAAGATCGCGAAGCCGCCGGCACGATCGACGATGCGATTTTCGGTGATGGTAAAGCCCTGTTGCGCGATGTCGACCGCGTCGTTGGGCCGCAGGTTGAGGGCGACCGCGTTGCCGCCGCCCCCCTGGAACAGGTTGCGGCGGATGACGACGTTGCGAATGATCGCGAAACGGTCGCCATTGGGCTCGCAGTCGATGGCGCCCGGCTGCGCCAGCCCGGTCCGCGGATTCATCGGATCGCCGCGAAGCGGCGTCCCGTCGCCCGGCCGGGTGCAGTTCAGGAACACGCTGTCCTCGATCAGCAGCCCGTCGCAGTCGATGACCGAAATGGCGTTGCGATTATTGGCGTTGATGCCGTCGAACCGACAGTCGCGGACCACGACATCGCGATTGTGGCGCTCCACCGCGGAGATTGTCGACGAGCCGAGATGCAGCCCGTCGCCGCGAAAGCCGGTGAAGTTCACGCGCTCGAAGCGCGCGCCGGTGACGCCGTTCAGCATGACCAGATAGTCGAACTCGCTGAACCCGCGGCGCACCACATCGTCCTCGAGCGAGAGGTCGCGAAAGGCGATGCCCTGAAGGTTTCGGGCCGGGTCGGGTGACTTGCTGTCGGCATGGAACAGGAACGGTGCCGGGCGCGCATAGGACCGCGCGATGATCGTGCGCCCCGGCCCGTCGCCGAACAGCATGGCGCCCGTTGGCAGGTTCGGTTCAGCGGTCGCGACCAGATAGCGCCCTTCCGGTCCTGACCCGCCGGCCGCCGGGGCGTGGACGGGGCGTCCGGTCTCAAGGGCGCGGCGAAAGGCGTCGCTGTCGTCGACGTCGTCCGCGCGGCGAAAATCGGTCACGCGCACCGCATCCGCGCCGGTTGCGCGGGCGATCGCGGCCGCAATCCCGGCGCCGGCCAGTCCGCCGACGATTGCGCGACGTGTCGCCTTCATGGCCGGCGGCGCACTGGCGGCGACACGCCGGCGATGCTAGGGGCAGCGCCGCAAAAGCCGGAGTTTCGATCATCCATCGCGTCGTTTCATCCCTTCAGGGTCGCACCATCCTGATGATGCCCCGCTATACCGATCTGGGCCCGAGCAGCCGGCTGCGCCTGAGCCAGTTCATCCCGGCGCTCCGCGAAGCAGGCGCATCGGTGGAGGTATCGCCCTTCTTCAGTGACCGTTATCTGAACGGCTATTTCAACGATGGCGCGAAGAGCAAGGTGGAAACCGTTCGCGCAATCGCCCGCCGCGCGGCGCGTCTCGCGGGTCCCGCCCCGGATGTCGTATGGATCGAGAAGGAGCTGTTTCCCTATTTGCCCGGCGCGACCGAGCGGGCGTTGACGGCGCGGGGCATTCCCTATGTCGTCGACTATGACGACGCGATCTTCCACAATTACGATCTGAGCGGGTCGGCACTCGTCCGCCGGGTGCTGGCGGAGAAGCTGACGCCGCTGATCCGGGGGGCGGCGGCGATCACTGCGGGCAACCCCTATCTCGCCGATTATGCCGTGCGTCATGGCGCACGGCGGGTGGTCGAGGTGCCGACCGTGGTCGATCCGGGCCGCTATCCGGTCACGGCACCTGCGGAAACCGGCGCGGTGCGGATCGGCTGGATCGGGACGCCGGCCAATGCGCGCTATCTGGACCCCGTCATCGCGGCGATGGCGCAACTGGCGGGAACCGTTCCGCTCGAACTGGTCACGATCGGCGCCGACCCGATCCCCGACCTGCCGTTCACCCAGCATTGCCATCCGTGGACCGAAGCGACGGAAGCCGAATTGCTGACCGGGATCGACATCGGCGTGATGCCGCTGCGCGACAGCCCGTGGGAACGCGGCAAGTGCGGCTACAAGCTCATCCAGTATATGGCCGCCGCGCGCCCCGTCATCGCCTCGCCCGTCGGCGTCAACGCGACGATCGTCGACCCCGCGGTCGGGCTGCTCGCCGACACCGTCGAGGAATGGAGCGCGGCGATCGCCGAACTGGCCACCGACCGCGCGCGCCGGCTCGCCATGGGCAATGCCGCGCGGGCCCGCGTCGAACGGCATTATTCGGTGGATGCCATCGCGCCGACGGTCGTCGCGACATTGGCCGATGCGATCGCCGCGGCACGCCCGGCATGAAGACGATCGCGTTCATTACCAACAACGGCTCGACCGTCGGCAATTTCCGCGGGGACCTGATCCGCGAGCTTGCCGCGCGCGGCGACCATGTGCTCGCCCTTGCACCCGATTGGGATGAGCCGCAGCGCGCGGTTGCCCGGGCCTGCGGCGCGGAACCGGTCGACTTCTCGCTCGACCGCGTCGGGCTGCGGCCGCTGCGCGACCTGCGGGATACCGCGCGGCTGTGGCGACAGCTCGACGCGCTGAAGCCCGACATCGTGTTCGGCTATTTCGTGAAGCCGGTGATCTACGGGATGCTGGCGGCGCGCGCGGCTGGCGTGCGGCGGCGGATCGCGATGATCGAGGGGCTCGGCTTCGTCTTCACCGAGGGCGAGGGGGCGATGACGGTGAGGCGTCGTGCGCTGCGGACGGCCGCGACGACGCTCTATCGCCTCGGGCTGGGGGCCGCCCACCGCGTCGTCATGCTCAACCGCGACGACGCCCGGCAATTCATCGATGCCGGCATGGTCGACGCGGCCAAGGTCACGGTGCTCGGCGGGATCGGCGTCGACCTCGATCGGTTCAGCGCGCCGCCGCCAGCGGCGGGACCGCCGGTGTTCCTCATGGTCGCACGACTGCTGCGCGAAAAGGGGGTGCGTGAATATGTCCGCGCCGCCGCCCGTGTCCGCGCGCAGGCGCCGGGCGCGCGGTTCATCCTGCTCGGCGGCCGCGATCTCAATCCCGGCGGGCTGAGCGCGGACGAGATCGACGCGATGGTCGCTGACGGGATCGTCGAATGGCATGGTCATGTCGACAACGTCGCCGACTGGATCCGCGACGCGAGCGTTTTCGTCCTGCCCTCCTATCGCGAGGGGGTGCCGCGTAGCACGCAGGAGGCGATGGCGATGGCGCGGCCCGTCGTCACGACCAGCGCGGTCGGATGCCGTGAAACCGTGGAGGAGGGCGTCAACGGCTTCATGGTGCCGCCGCGCGATGCAGAGGCGCTGGCGGCGGCGATGATGCGCTTCGTCGACCAGCCCGGCCTGATCCCGGCGATGGGCGCGGCGAGCCGGGCGATGGCGGAAGCGCGCTTCGACGTGCGTGAGATCAACCGGCGGCTGATCGCGATCATCGATGGTGAGGGGTAAACGGCGCCAGGCGGCGCGCGCCTTGGCCGATCGCCGTCGATGTGCTTGAGCAACCGGCACGCCCGTTCGGACACGGGGTGCATTGGAGTGAGTCGAGGCAAATGACCAAAACCGTCCTTCACGTCGGCTGTGGCTGGGCATCGCTGGAGAACATGACTGCGGGGTTCCAGGACGGCAGCTGGCGCGAGATCCGCTTCGACATCGATCCCGGCGCACGCCCGGACATCGTGGGCACGATCACCGACATGACCAATGTCGAAAGCGACAGCGTCGATGCGGTCTTCTCCTCGCACAATATCGAGCATGTCTTCGCGCACGAGGTCGCATCGGTGCTCGCCGAGTTTCGCCGCGTGCTGAAGCCCGACGGCTTCATCGTCGTCACCTGTCCCGACCTGTTGAGCGTTGCCGAGCATATCGTCGCCGACCGGCTGGGCGATCCGCTCTATCAGTCGCCCGCCGGGCCGATCACGCCGCTCGACATCTTCTATGGCCATTCGGACGCGATCGCGCGGGGCCAGACCTATATGGCGCACAAGACCGGCTTCACCGCCAAGACGCTGACCGAG
The DNA here is from genome assembly GCF_001557005.1 of Sphingomonas sp. CCH15-F11. Lineage (NCBI taxonomy): Bacteria > Pseudomonadati > Pseudomonadota > Alphaproteobacteria > Sphingomonadales > Sphingomonadaceae > Sphingomonas > Sphingomonas sp. CCH15-F11. The sequence continues at coordinate 85,869 of NZ_LSKG01000106.1, forward strand.
GCAGCCAAGGTACATTTCCCGTCGCTCGGCGTGCGGCGGCGGCCCAAGGCGTTCGACCTGTGGTTGATCGCGACCAAGCAGCCGGTCGAGCGCGAGCGGCTGGAACAGTTGATGGCGGATTTCGCCAAAGCGTGACGGGCGGGGCCGCCCGCCTGTCAGCGTACCCCCGGATTCTTTCCTTGTCGCACGACTTCATTTTCGTCACCCCGGCCTTGTGCCGGGGTCCACCGCGCCACAGGCGCTGACCCCCGACATTCCGCGACGCTGGGCCATCACTAAGGGTTCAGCGACACTGCCACGCGACATGCCAGGCGGCACGGTGGACCCCGGCACAAGGCCGGGGCGACGGTAAGGGTGTCCAGGGTGTGCGGGTTAAGAGGGTTTTGGAGGCGATCTTCCCGCCCGCTCACCCTGCTTTGCGTAACTCCACTGCAAGCGTCGCACGCGGCTGGTCGGGCCAGATTCCGCGCGTGTCGTAGACGAGCTTGCCCGCGCGCTCGTCGAGCGGCACGGACTTGAACACGTCGTGGTCGACCAGGACGATGAAGATCGGGCACGTTTCGATCGCTTCGTCGATGTCGATCAGCGTCGCTGCCGTGCCCGCGAAATCGCCGGGCAGTTCGGCGGCATGGGGTTCGACGATCCGCACCCGGCTGCCATAACGCTGGGCCAGATGCGCGGCGACCTTGAGCGCCGGGCTCTCGCGGAAATCGTCGATATTCGCCTTGAACGCCAGGCCCAGGCAGGCGACGGGCGCGCCGGGCAGGCTGTCGATCAGCCCCTCGGCACGGCCGATCGTATAGGCGATCTTGTCGTCGTTGACGGTGCGCGCGGTGCGAATCAGGCGGCTGTTGGCGGGGTCGCCATGCACCAGGAACCAGGGGTCGACCGCGATGCAATGCCCGCCGACCCCGGGGCCGGGGGCGAGGATGTTGACGCGCGGGTGGCGGTTGGCCAGGCGGATCACCTCCCACACATCGATGCCCATGCCGTCGGCCAGCACCGACAATTCATTGGCGAAGGCGATGTTGACGTCGCGGAAGGCGTTTTCGGTCAGCTTGGTCATCTCCGCCGCGCGCGCGCTGGTGGTGACGCAGGCGCCGCGCACGAACCGCCGATAGAATTGCAGCGCCTTGCGCGCGCAACGCGGCGTCACGCCACCGATCACCCGGTCATTGTCGATCAACTCGACGAGGATGCGGCCGGGCAGCACGCGTTCGGGGCAATAGGCGACCGCGATGTCGGCGGTGCCGGTGCAATGGCCGGGCACCTTCAGGTCGGGGCGCAGCCGGGCGAGCAGTTCCGCCACCTTGTCGGTCGTGCCGACGGGCGAGGTCGATTCGAGGATGACCGTGTCCCCGGCCTTCAGCACCGCGGCGATGTTGGTCGCGGCCTGCAGGACATAACCGATATTGGGCGCGTGATCGGCATCGAACGGCGTCGGCACGGCGATGACGAAGACGTCGGCGGGTTCGATCAGCGTTGCAGCGCGCAGCATCCCGCGCGCGACCACGCCGGAAACCAGCCCGTCCAGATCGATTTCCTCGATATGGACGCGGCCCGAATTGACGGTTTCGACGACTTGGGCGTTGACGTCGATCCCCAGCACGCGGGCGCCGCTGCGCGCGATGACGGCGGCGGTGGGCAGGCCGATATAGCCCAGCCCCATCATGACGACGTTCAGTTCAGCATCCGAAACCATCAGCGACGATCCTTGCGATCCTTTGGGACGCATGGCCGTCGCCGAACGGATTGTGGGCGCGCGCCATGGCCGAATAGGCATGGCTATCGTCGAGGAGGGTGAAGATTCCGGAAACGATGCGGTCGGTATCGGTGCCGACCAGCCGTGCGGTGCCCGCCGCGACGCCCTCGGGCCGCTCGGTCGTCTCGCGCATCACCAACACCGGCTTGCCCAGCGCCGGGGCTTCCTCCTGCACCCCGCCCGAATCGGACAGGACGAGGTGGGCGAGGTCGAGCGCGCGGATGAAGTGCGGGTAATCGAGCGGGTCGATCCGCGCGACATTGTCGCGGGTGCCCAGATGCCGGTCCATGACGGCGACGACATTGGGGTTGGGGTGCATGGGAAACAGCACCGCGACGTCGGGGCGCTCGGCAATGCGGCCAATCGCCCGCGCGATCGATTCCATGCCGTCGCCGAAATTTTCGCGGCGATGCGTCGTGACCAGCACGATGCGCTTGCCGGCGAAGCGCCGGACAATGTCGTCCAGCCCCGCCGCCATCGCCGGATCGTCGGTAATCGCTGCCCGCGTCGCCAGCAGCGCGTCGATCACCGTGTTGCCGGTGACGTGGATCGTCGCCGGGTCGATATTCTCGGCCCTCAGCGCATTGGCCGCGGTCTCGGTCGGCGCGAAATGCTGGTCGGCGATGGGCGCGACGATGCGCCGGTTCACTTCCTCGGGCCAGGGTTGCCAGATGTCGCCCGAACGCAGCCCCGCCTCGACATGCGCGACGGGCACGCGGCGATAATAGGCCGCCAGTGCGCCGACCATTGCGGTGGCGGTATCGCCCTGCACGATCACCCGGCCGGGGCGCTCGGCGTCCATCACTTCGCCGAGCCCGGTCAGCAGCCGCGCGGTCAGCCGGTCGAGCGTCTGGCCTGGCTCCATCAGGTCCAGGTCGATGTCGGGCGAGATTCCGGCAATCGCCAGCACCTGATCGAGCAGCCCGCGGTGCTGCGCCGTGACGCAGGTGCGGACCCGCAGGCCGGGTGTTTCGCGCAGCGCGCGGATGACGGGGAACAGCTTGATCGCCTCCGGCCGGGTGCCGAAGACGAAGAGCACGGTTTTCTGAGCGGCGGCGGCGGTCATGACGTGACCCATAGCCGTGGCGGCTTAACTCGTCGCTAAAACGAGACGGTTCGCGGGCACATTTCATGCTGCACCCGCGAAAGGATTTGCCTTGCCCCGGACGGCCCACTATCCGACAGCGGCGTCACCGGAGGTTCTGCCAAGATGATCAAGCCCGTCCGCAAGGCCGTTTTTCCCGTCGCCGGTCTCGGCACGCGCTTCCTGCCCGCCACCAAGGCGATGCCGAAGGAGATGCTGACCGTCGTCGACAAGCCGCTGATTCAATATGCGGTCGAAGAGGCGCTGGAGGCGGGTATCGAGCAGATCATCTTCGTCACCGGTCGCGGCAAGGGCGCGCTGGAGGACCATTTCGACATCGCGTTCGAGCTCGAGACGACGATGCGTGCACGCGGCAAGTCGATGGCGCTGATCGAGGGCACGCGGATGACCCCCGGATCGCCCGTTTATGTGCGCCAGCAGGAACCGCTGGGGCTCGGCCACGCGGTGTGGTGCGCGCGCGAGATCGTCGGCGACGAACCCTTTGCGGTGCTGCTGCCCGACGAGCTGATGGTCGGCACCCCCAATTTCCTCGCCCAGATGGTCGCGGCCTATGAACAAGTCGGCGGCAACGTGATCGGCGCGCTGGAGGTGCCGGACAGCGAAACCGACAAGTACGGCATCATCACGCCGGGTACACGCGACGGCAAACTGACCGAAGTGACCGCGCTGGTCGAAAAGCCCAAGGCGGGCACCGCGCCATCCAACCTGATGATCCCGGGCCGCTACATCCTGCAGCCCGAGGTGATGAAGATCCTCGACAATCCCGTCACCGGCGCGGGCGGCGAAATCCAGCTGACTGATGCCATGGCCAAGCTGATCGGCGTCCAGCCCTTCCACGGTTATACCTTCGACGGCGACCGCTATGATTGCGGCGACAAAGCGGGCTTCATCTGCGCCAACATCGCGCTGGCGCTGGCCCGTCCCGAGCTCGCCCCGCAGGTCGAGGCGTTCCTGGCCGCGCGCTAGCGGCTACAGCACGTAACGGCTGAGGTCGGTGTTGCGGGCGATGCTGGCCAGCTGGCGATCGACATAAGCCGCGTCGATCACCAGCGTTTCGCCGCGACGATCCTCTGCATCGAAGCTGACTTCCTCGAGCAGCTTTTCCATCACGGTCTGAAGCCGGCGCGCGCCGATATTCTCGACCTCGCCATTCACTTCGGCGGCAATGCGCGCGACCGCGCGAATGCCGTCGGGGGTGAAGTCGATCGTCACATCCTCCGTGCCGATCAGCGCCTTATACTGTTCGGGCAGGCTCGCCTTGGTGTCGGACAGGATCGCGACGAAATCCTCCTCGGTCAGCCCCTTCAGCTCGACGCGGATCGGCAGGCGGCCCTGAAGCTCGGGCAGCAGGTCGCTCGGCTTGGCGACGTGGAATGCGCCGGATGCGATGAACAGCACATGGTCGGTCTTCATCGGCCCGTATTTGGTCGCCACCGTCGTCCCCTCGATCAGCGGCAGCAGGTCGCGCTGCACGCCCTCGCGGCTGACCGATCCGCCACGAACATCGCTGACCGCGATCTTGTCGATCTCGTCCAGGAAAACGATCCCGTTGGCCTCCGCATCGGCCAGCGCGGCACGGCTCACCTCGTCCTGGTCCAGCCGCTTGTCGGCTTCCTCCTCGACCAGCTTGGCCCAGGCGGCGGGGACCGGCAGCTTGCGGCGCTTCAGCTGGCCGCCGCCGAACGCCTTGCCCATCATCTCGCTCAGGTTGATCATGCCCATCTGGGGCGCACCGGGGATTTCGAACGGCATCGTCGGGGCCGCATCGACCTCGATCTCGACTTCCTTGTCGTCGAGATGGCCGTCGCGGAAGCGCTGGCGGAATGCCTCGCGCGTCGCCTGGCTCGAATCCTTGCCGGTCAGCGCGTCGAGCAGGCGAGTCATCGCCGCTTCCTCCGCCTTGTCCTTCACCGCGACGCGGCGGCGCTCCTTTTCCAGCCGGATCGCTTCCTCGACCAGGTCGCGGGCGATCTGTTCGACATCGCGGCCGACATAGCCGACTTCGGTGAACTTGGTCGCTTCGACCTTGACGAAGGGCGCGTCGGCCAGCTTGGCCAGCCGCCTGCTGATCTCGGTCTTGCCGCAGCCGGTCGGGCCGATCATCAGGATGTTCTTGGGGCTGACCTCGTCGCGCAGGTCAGGGCCGAGCTGCTGCCGGCGCCAGCGATTGCGCAGCGCGACCGCGACCGCGCGCTTGGCGTCGGCCTGGCCGATGATGTGCGCGTCGAGCGCGCGGACGATGGCTTTGGGGGTGAGGGTGTCGGTCATTCCAGATGAAATCCGTTCGTTTCGAGCGAAGTCGAGAAACGTTGGTCCCGGTGTCGCGTGTCTCGACTTCGCTCGACACGAACGGGAACAAAGGTTCGAGCGTCAGGTGGCGCTGTCCATCGTCTCCACGGTCAGGCGATCGTTGGTGTAGACGCAAAGCTCGGCAGCGATCGCCATCGCCTTGCGCGCCAGCACCTCGGCATCGGGCTCATATTCCGCCAGGGCGCGCGCTGCGGCGAGCGCGAAATTGCCGCCCGATCCGATCGCGGCGATGCCGCCTTCGGGCTCCAGCACGTCGCCATTGCCGGTGACGACCAGCGTCACGTCCTTGTCGGCGACGATCAGCATCGCCTCCAGGTTGCGCAGATATTTGTCGGTCCGCCAGTCCTTGGCGAGCTCGACCGCGGCGCGCAGCAGCTGGCCCTGGTGCCGCTCCAGCTTGGCCTCCAGCCGCTCGAACAGGGTGAAGGCGTCGGCGGTCGCGCCGGCGAACCCGGCAATCACCTTGCCATCCCCCAGCGGACGGACCTTGCGCGCATTGGGCTTCATCACGGTCTGGCCGGCCGAAACCTGGCCGTCGCCCGCGATCACCACCTTGCCGGATTTGCGCACGGAAAGGATCGTGGTGCCGTGCCACACCATGGATTTGTCGTTCATGGCGCTTCAAATGGTCACGCGATCAGGGATGAACAATAGGGCGCGTTGTTCGACGATCAGCGCCCGGCGTAAATCCGGCGCAAGCCATTGGCCAGAAGGTCCGGCACTGGATCGACCGGCCGATCCACGATCTCGAAGCTGACATTTCGGATTTGGTCCGCCTCGATCGACAACAGGTCGAAGGTGGCCAGCGGCAGCTGATCCTGCTGCGCGATCGACCGACGCAGATCGATCAAAAAACGCTGCGCATCGGCGAGGTTGATGCGCCGGATCGAGCCATCGATGGCCAGCGAAAGATCCTGGATCGCACCGATATAGGTGACCGAGAGATTGGGCGCCCACGCGCTCTTGTCCGTAAGGTCGTATCGGGTCAGCACCACCGCCACCGCGATCTTGCTGTCGTCGTCCAGCTTGTTGGCCAGATCGGTTGCCCACCCGTACAGCCAGCGCGGCAGGGCGTTGGTAAAGGACAGGCGGCGCAGATACGCGGTTATCGCGATGAAGATCGCCAGCGCGAGCGCCAGCTCGATCCCGGCGAACAAGGCAAGGTCGTGTGCACCGCGTGGCCAGCCCCCGACCTGCAACCGATCCAGTTTCTGCGGAAAAACCACGATCGAAGCGATCATCAGGAGCACATGTGCGACCACCGAACTCGCCACGATGACGGTCAGTGACTGGACCGACCCCGGCGCTGGCGGGATCGGTGCGAAGACGCGTCGTTGCGCCCGGCCGCGATCCCCGACACCAAAATGTCCGAACCGGCCAAAAATCCCGTAGAATGCACAATAGGAAGCGAGGCCGGGCAGCAGCAGGAGCAGGACAGCGCCCAGTCGGAAATCGATCACGCGCCCCCCGGCCTCGCCTTGTTACCTTCTTACCGGGCGCGCAGGGGCCGCCATCGCGGCCGACAGCGCGCCATCAGTCAAGACGCTGCGGCTTCGCGGATGTCAGCTTCAGGTGCGTGCGGCCCGTCCTTACGCGCACGACGGGTGTTTTCCAGAACCTTCAGCCAGCTGTTATCGTGTTCCGCCAGCAATCGGCGTCCGTTGCGAAGCGCAGTTTCCGAATTTACCTGCATCGTCACCGGTCTCCTTGCACGCGCCAAGATAACGTTTGGCCATGAAAAAACAATCACCGCGCCCGCTTGGTTGCCGCTACCGGTCCACGCCCTTCGCCTTGCCCCATTGCCGCGCGGCGGTGTAGCCGAGATAGCCGGTGCCGAAGAGGACATAGAGGGGCTCGGGAATACCCGAGAGATAGGCGTTCATCGCACGCACGATGCCGTCGGCGAGCCGTGGCTGGACTGCGCCGATCAGCCCCATCGGGATCGACCAGAGCAGCAGCACATACATGACGTAGAGAAAGCTGGGGCGGGCGCGGCTGGTCCACGGGTCGTTCGAGCCCGCCTCGGCGACGATCGCCGACAATTGCGCCTTCAGCTGCTCGAGCTCTTGCGTGCCCTGAAGCCGGATCAGCTCCAGCTTGGCCGCCTGGCGCGCCTTCGGATCGGGAATCAATTTGTCGATCAGCCCGGTGATCGGGCCGAGCAATGCGTCGAGAACGGCCATGGTCTTTCCTTCTGTCGACGGGTTCGGAACAGGCGCTGATTAACCGATACGGTTGGCGAGCCAGCCGTAAAGGAAACTCTCATTCGCCGGCCGACGCTCGGCGAGTTCGATGTAGCGCGCACCCTGCAGCGCGTTGAGCGCGCGCAGCAGCACGGTTTCGCCCGCCGGGCCGCGCAGGTCGAGGAAGCGGTCGAGCGCGCCGAGCGTCGCGGGGCCGATCCGCCCGTCACGCGCGATGTCGGGATAGTCGCGGCGCGCGCGGTTGAGCACGTTGAGCGCGCGTTGCAGGAACATCGTCGCGGTCGCGGGCCCCATGTTCACGCCGGTGTCGAAAAGTTCGGCGGCGACGCCCGGTGCGCGCGTCGCGACGTCGTCGAATCGCGGCGCCTGCCAGTAGATGGCGCGGTAGATCCGTTCGGCCACCGTGCGCGGCATGTCGCGCATCGCGCCGTGATAGCCATGCTCGCGGGCCACCCGTTGGGTGATTCCGAATTTGGTCGCGCCGCCGCGATCGTCGGGGTGGTCCGAATAGCCGCCCTCGCGCGAAATCACGTCGTCGATGAGCTGGTCGATGTCCATAGGGGTGCCTCCGGTTCGGGCGGCGGTATTTAGCCCATCTGGTTCGTGTAGGACAGCAATGTCCTTCGCGATGTCGGGAGGGGCTTGGGGTAGAAAATGATGAAGCGGATTGTCTCCCCAGCGCCCGATCTCGGAATAAGCATCTGATCGCCGCGACGCCTGAATTTTCCCGTCACCCCGGGCCCGGTGCCGGGGTCCGCGGTGCTGCAAAGCGCCGTCGCACGCCAGTCGAAGCCGAGCCAGTGCGTGGGGCGAGGGACGCACGCCGATGATGATCCTGTACAGGTTGCGCGGTGGACCCCGGCAAAGGCGGGGTGACGAGAAACGGGTGCTGAATGTTTACGGCCCCTCGCGCAGGCAGGAGGGGAGAGTCCCTTTCCCTTGCCGTCGTCTCTCGCCATATCGCGCCGGTGACTTCCGTTTCCCCTGTCCCGCCGCTGGCGCTCTATATCCACTGGCCGTTCTGCGTCTCCAAATGCCCCTATTGCGATTTCAACAGCCATGTCCGCGACCAGGTCGACCAGGATCGCTGGCGCGCTGCGCTGCTCGCCGATCTGGCGCATGAGGCCGCGCTGTTGCCGGGGCGGCGGCTGGGCTCGATCTTCTTCGGTGGCGGCACGCCCTCGCTGATGCCGCCGGCGACCGTCGCCGCGCTCATTGACGCGGCGACCGTGCACTGGCCAGCCGAGCCCGATATCGAGATCACGCTGGAAGCCAATCCATCGTCGGTCGAGGCCGCGCGCTTCACCGATCTGGCACAAGCAGGGGTCAATCGCGTGTCGCTGGGGTTGCAGGCGCTGGACGATGCGGCGCTCGGCTTCCTGGGCCGCGCGCATGATGTGGCGGAGGGGCTGGCGGCGCTGGCGACCGCGCAACAGGCATTTGCGCGGGTGAGCTTCGACCTGATCTATGCCCGGCCGGGCCAGACGCCCGATGCGTGGCACGCCGAACTGGCCCGCGCGATCTCGTTCGGGACCGAGCATCTCTCGCTCTATCAGCTGACGATCGAGCCGGGTACGCGCTTTGCGACGCTGGCGGCCAAAGGGGAATTGACGATTCCCGATGGTGAGGCCGCCGCCGACCTGTTCGAGCTGACCCGCGACCTGACCGGCGCTGCCGGCCTGCCCGCCTATGAGGTGTCGAACCATGCGCGGCGGGGTGCGCAGAGCCGCCACAACCTGACCTATTGGCGCTATGGCGACTATGCCGGCGTCGGTCCCGGCGCGCATGGGCGCCGCCGCGGGGTTGCGACGGCGCGGCGGCGGAAGCCGGAGAACTGGCTGGATGCGGTCGATCGCAACGGCCATGGCATCGAGGTCGAACAGGCACTGACCCCGCGCGAGCAGGCGACCGAAGCGTTGGTCATGGGCCTAAGGCTGGCCGAAGGCGTCGATGTCGCGCGCATCGGCCGGGATTGGGTCGATGATGACGCCGCGGCGCGGCTGGCGACGCAGGGCCTGGTCACGCGCGACAGCGAGCGGCTGGCCGTCACGCCAGCGGGAATGCCGGTGCTCGACGCGATCCTGCGCGAGGTGGTGCGGGGGTAGAGCGGCCGGCCGCAACCTCGGCCGTTACCTGCCCAATCGCCACCGGCTGTCTTCAACCTTTCTCGGCACGCCTTGCTGTCGCGGTCTGCCGTCACCCCGGCCTTGTGCCGGGGTCCACCGGGCGGCGAGGCCGTGCGGCTTGACCATTGGCGCGGCGCTGGCGGCACCGTGGACCCCGGCACGAGGCCGGGGTGACGCGACGAGGGCGATGGCCGCGTCGTTACTTCCCGAAACTCTTCGGCGCGGGCGACACGGTCACGATCGATCCGCCGCGCACTTCCTGAACCTCCAGCGCGCGTTCGGCGACGCCGTCGCGGCCGAAGCGGAACGCCCCGTCGAGGCCGGCAAATCCGTCCGCCTCGCGCAGCCGCGCTTCGGGGAAGGGCGTGCCGACGCGCCAGTCGCGCGCGATCCGCACGGTCAGCAGGACCGAATCATAGCCCAGGCTCGCGAGGCGATAGGGCGCGGCGTTGAAGCGCGCGCGATATTTGGTCGCGAACTGGCGATAGAGCGTGTCGGACACGCTGGCGAACCACGACCCGTTGAGCGCGGTGCGCCCGCCGATGCCGGTGTCGGTGTTCCACAATTCGGTGCCGAGGACGCGGGCGTTGGCGCTGCCCGACTTGCGGATCGCGGGGACCGCCAGCGCCGCAGTGCCGGCTGCGTCCGCGATCAGCACCGCCTGATAGGGCGATGCCCGCGACAGGCGGGTGACCGCGGCGGTGATCGATCCCTGGCTGCGGTCATAGGTCTGGAGCGAGACGACCTGGCCGCCGGCATCCTCGACCGCGCGCAGGAAGGTGGTCGACGCGCGTTCGCCATAGAGACCGCTGGGCATCAGCCCGGCAAAGCTGGTGATGCCGGTGCCGCGCGCATAATCGACGACGCGCTCGATCGACTGGGCGGGCGAATAGCCCATGATGTAGGTACCATCGCCGGCCACCCCGGTGTCGTTGGAATAGCTGAGCACCGGCACGTTGGCGCGCCTCGCGATCGGCGCGATCGCGCGCGCGTCTTCGGACAGGAGCGGCCCGAGGATCAGGCGGTTGCCGTCCGCGATCGCGCGGTTCGCCGCCGCCACCGCGCCGCCGGCGGCCGCGGTGTCATAGCTGGTGATGCGCACAATCTCGCTGCGGGTGTCGAGCAGGGCGAGCTGGGTCGCGTTGGCGATCGACTGGCCGACGCGCGCGTTGGTGCCGGTCAGTGGCACGAGCAGCGCGACGCGGTGGCGCTGGCTATCCTCCGGGATGCCGGGGCCGACTGGGCGCGGATCGGTCGGGCGCGTCGGCTGGGGCGGCGGCTGGTCGGGCACGCCGCGCGGCACCAGCGTCTGACAGCCCGACAGGATGATCGCGCCCGCGACCGCGATGATGCGCAGGATCCCGATCCGACGTTGCGGTTTCACCATACCCTCTGCCATGACAACTCCCGGATGAACGCCCCTCTCACTCCCGGCCTCTATATCGTGGCGACGCCGATCGGCAATCTCGGTGATCTGAGCCCGCGCGCGGCCGAGGTGCTGTGCGGTGCCGACGTGATCGCGGTGGAGGACAGCCGGGTCACCGCCGGCCTGCTGCGCCATATCGGCGCGAAGGCGCGGATGACCCCCTATCACGATCACAATGCCGAAGCCGTGCGGCCGGGGCTGATCGCGCGGATGGGCAGCGAGGTCGTGGCGCTGGTGTCGGATGCGGGCACACCGCTGATCTCCGATCCCGGCTACAAACTTGTGCGCGACGCGCGTGCGGCGGGGCATGCCGTGGTGACGATTCCGGGGCCGTGCGCGGCGATCGCGGCACTGACGCTCGCAGGGCTGCCGACCGATCGCTTCCTGTTCATGGGCTTCCTGCCCGCCAAGGCCGGGGCGCGGAGTGAAACCATCGACGAGGTGGCGGGAGTGCGTGCGACGTTGGTCTTCTACGAATCGGGACCGCGGCTGGCGGCGACGCTGGCCGCGCTGGCCGAGGGACTCGGCGACCGCGAGGCAGGGGTGGCGCGCGAGATCACCAAGAAGTTCGAGGAGTGCGTGACCGGCACGCTGAGCGGGCTTGCCGCGCGCTATGCCGATGCGCCGCCCAGGGGCGAGATCGTGATCGTCGTCGCCCCGCCCGGCGATGCGCCGCCCGCGACGGCCGAGGATGCCGACGCCGCGCTCGCCGAGGCGATGACCCGCCTGTCGCCCGGCCAGGCGGCGAGCGAGGTCGCCCGGAAACTGGGCGTAGACCGCCGCGCGCTCTATGCTCGCGCGATGGTGATGAAGCCGCGCGCGTGAGGGACCGCCACGCGGCCGAGGCGCGGGGGCGGCGGGGCGAGACGATCGCGGCCTGGTATCTTCGCCTGAAGGGCTGGCGCATCCTCGACCAGCGGGTGCGGACGCGGGTGGGCGAGGTCGACCTGATCGCCCGTCGCGGCGGGCTGATCGCGTTCGTCGAGGTGAAGACGCGCGCGAGCGATGCCGAGCTCGACCTGGCGATCGACGAGCGGCGACTGGCGCGCGTTGCGGCGGCAGCCGAGCTGCTGCTGCCGCGCTATGCGGTCAATGGCGAGGATGTGAGGATCGACGTCATCCTGATCGTGCCGGGTCGCGTGCCGCGCCACATCGAACATGCGTGGATGGGCTGAACCGCGCGGATCGATCACGACGCGCGCCCGGCCGCGGTCAGTTCAGGTAGAAGTCGACCGTTGTCACCACGCGCACCTTCTTGAACGGGCTGTCGCCGCCTTCGCCGCCGCCGTCGCGCTCGTCGATGGTGAAATAGCCCTGGGTCGCGCTCTTGATGCCGCCGACGCCGGTGCCGCTGTCGCGGGCGAACTGTTCGGCGGCCTTGCGCGCGTCGCGCGTCGCGTCGGCAACCATGGCGGGCTTCACGTCGTTGAGCCGGGTGAAGCTGTAGCGCATGCCGCTGCCTTCCTGCAGCGTGACGCCGCGCCGTACCAGCTCGAACTGGCGGGCAACCGCAGCCCGCGCGCGGCGAATGTCGTTGGTGCGCAACAGCATCCGCTGGTTGATCGTGATCGTCAGCACGCCATTGCTGAAATACTGGTTCACCCCCGCCCCGGTCGGCGTGATCGCGCTTGCGGGAAAACCGAGCCGGCGGAAATAGGCCTCCAGCTCGCGCGTATCGGCATCGACATCGGCCTGGACCGCGGCCAGGTCGGTGCCGGTCGCCGAATAGCTGATCGCCCAGGTGGCGAGATCGGCGGTCACATCGCGTTCGGCCAGCCCGCGCACCGTCACCGACCGGTCGGCGCTGCGCGCGCGACGCAATCCGTCGCCGAGCAGGAAGCCGCCCGCGACCAGTCCGAGCGCGACGATCGCCGCCGCCAGCACCATCATCCGCCCTGAAAACCCAGACCCCTCGGCCATGTCCCGTCCTTCCCTTCCGTCGTTCCGCCACCTATCTTGGCGGAGTCCGCGCTACGGCATCATAGATGAACCGTGCATGATCGTCGACGAGTTGAAAGGGTGTGCATGAAATTTCTCCACAGCATGATCCGCGTCGCCGATCCCGATGCGACGGTGACGTTCTTCAAGCTGCTGGGGCTGGAGGAAGTGCGGCGGATGGAGAACGAAGCCGGCCGGTTCACGCTGATCTTCATGGCCGCGCCCGGTCAGGAAGGCGTGGCGGAGGTCGAGCTGACCTACAACTGGCCACCCGCCGACGGCAGCGCGCCCGAAAGCTATGGCGGCGGCCGCAATTTCGGCCACCTCGCCTATCGCGTCGACAATATCTACGCGACGTGCCAGCGGCTGATGGATGCGGGCGTCACGATCAACCGCCCGCCGCGCGACGGGCACATGGCGTTCGTGAAGTCGCCCGACGGCATTTCGATCGAACTGCTTCAGGCGGGGCGGCTTGAGCCTGCCGAGCCCTGGGCATCGATGCCCAACACGGGGACGTGGTGATGCCCGAAGCCGCGCTCGAGATCGTCCGCGTGCCGGTGCTGAACGACAATTATGTCTGGCTGGTGCATGACGCGGCGTCGGACGGCACCGTGGTGATCGACCCCGCGGTCGCCGAACCCGTGCTGGCGGCGGCGCAGGCGCGCGGCTGGCGGATCGGGGCGATCTGGAACACCCACTGGCACCCTGACCATATCGGCGGCAATGCCGGGATCAAGGACGCGACCGGCGCGATCGTCACCGCGCCTGCCGCCGAGGCCGCGCGCATCCCGTCCGCCGACCGGTTGGTCGCGGAGGGCGATACGGTGCGGCTGGGCGATCATGTCGCCACGGTGTGGGAAGTGCCCGCGCACACCGCCGGGCACATCGCCTATCACTTCGCGGAGGACGCCGCGATCTTCGTCGGCGACACGCTGTTCGCGATGGGCTGCGGCCGGCTGTTCGAGGGTACGGCGGCGCAGATGTTCGCCAACATGCAGCGCCTGGCCGAGTTGCCCGACGACACGACCGTCTATTGCGCGCATGAGTACACCCAGTCGAACGGCCGGTTCGCGCTGTCGATCGACGGCGATAACGCGGCGCTGGTCGCGCGGATGGCCGACGTCGACGCGGCGCGGGCGGCGGGTCAGGCGACGGTGCCGACGACGATCGGGCTGGAGCGAGCGACCAACCCGTTCCTGCGTGCCGGCAGTGTTGCGGAGCTGGCGGAACGCCGCGCGGGCAAGGACAATTTCAGGGGATAGGGCGGTGGCCGGCGCGGCCGGCGCGCGACCCCAGGCGGAGAAATGCCGATGCGCCCGTTGATGATGCTGATCCCGCTCGCCGCGTTGACGGCGGGCGCATGCACCGAAGCCGCGCCCGAGGCGCGCTACACCCGCGACAAGGCGCGGCTGGCGCGCCTGCTCGCCGGTCGGGTCGCGGGGGAACCGGTCAACTGCATCTTTCCGACCGCGTCGTCGGGGGGCACCATTTATGGTGACGACACGATCATCTATCGCGACGGCGCGCGGCTGTGGCGCACCGGGCCGGTGGGCGCTTGTCCCGGCCTACGCCCCGACGTCATCCTGGTGATCGACCGGTTCGGATCGCAGCTGTGTCGCAACGACCGTTTCCGCACGGTCGACCGGGGCGTAGGCATCCCGTCGGGGGATTGCCGCTTCGACAGCTTCACGCCCTATACCCGGGCGAAATAGCACGCGTTCAGGCGAAGACGAGCCGGTCGTCGCCAAGCGTTGCAAGCAGCCCGACCATGCCGCCCGCTTCGGCCGACGGCACGACGCCGCGAAGGTCGATGCCCGCCGCCGCCAGCCCGGACTGGCACGCGATCGTCCGGACGCCCAGTTCGTGCGCGGCGATGCGGAGTTCGCGCAGCGCGGGATCGGCGAGCACCTTTACCGCCGCGTCGTGCAGGTAGAGGCAGGTCCGGCCGCCCAGCGCCGCCGCCGCGCTCGCCAGCGTGATCGCGGCATGCGCGCGCGCCGGGTCGGCGCCCGCGACGATAACGGTCAGCCCGCGCACGTCGGGCATGCCGGATCCGCAGGCACGCTGAGTGTGCGGAAGCGCCAGCCGAGCAGGTCGACGAGCAGCAGTTTGCCCACGCTGTCCTCCCCGAAGGGGTGGATCGCGCGCAACGCCTCGACCGCGGCGAGCGTGCCGACGACGCCCGCCGTGGCGCCCAGCACGCCCTGATCCGCGCAACTGGTGTCCGCGCGCGCGGGATCGTTGCCGACGACGCAGCGATAGCAGGGGCGGCCCGTTTCCCAGCCGCGATAGAGCGCGACCTGCCCCTCGAACCCGCCGATTGCCGCGCTGACCAGCGGCACGCGCGCGGCGTGGGCGGCGTCGGCGACCGCCAGCCGGGTGGCGAAATTGTCGCTGCCGTCGATGACCGCGTCGACGCCGCCGAGCAGTGCGGGCAGGGTGGCCGCGTCCGCCCGGATCGCGTGGGCGTCGACCGCCACGCCGGGGTTGAGCCGCGCGATCGCGGCGGCGGCGGCATCGACCTTGCGCGCGCCGACCGCTGCGTCGCCGAACAGGATCTGGCGCTGCAGGTTGGACAGGTCGACGCGGTCGTCGTCGACGATACGCAGCCGTCCGATCCCCGCGGCGGCGAGATACTGGATCGCCGGGGTGCCGATGCCGCCGACGCCGATCACCAGCACCGTCGCGCCGCGGATGCGCCGTTGCCCGACGCCGCCGATTTCGCGAAGGATGAGGTGACGGGCATAGCGATCAAGTTCGGCATCGGCGAGCTCGGGGCCGGGTGAGGGTGCCGCCATCGCCGCTACCATTCGAAGACGAGCGTCGCGCGATACCAGCCGGTCGTGCGCGCCATGCGCTGGGTCAGGTTGTTGCGGGCATAGCTGACGACGATCCCGGCGGCATATTGCTCGACCGTCACGCAGTCGATCGCGTGCGGGATGGTGGCGCGGACCATGCCGTCCTGAACCAGCACCGCGACATCGGCGCGCACCACGCTGCGCCCGCCTTCGATCGCGGGTGGCGGGCATCGACCCGACCGGCTTTCCCCGGCGACATAGGCGGTCATTTCGGGCGCGATGGTCAGCGGCACGCGAAAGTCGAGCTGGGGCAGCGCATCCCACTGGATGCGCCCGGCGGGCCTATCGCCCTGGCCGCCCTGCATCGCAAGCATGAGTGCGAGCAGGGGACCCGCCGAGGGGACGATCGTCATCTGCCCGTGGAGCCGAAACCGCCGCTGCCGCGGGCGGTTTCGTCCAGCGTGGCGACTTCGTCCAGGGTGGCGCGCTGCACGGGGGCGGGGACGAGCTGGGCGATCCGCTCGCCGCGCACCACCTCGAACGGCGCATCGCCCAGATTGGCGAGGATCACCTTCACCTCGCCGCGATAATCGCTGTCAATCGTGCCGGGGGTGTTGAGGCAGGTAATGCCGTGCTTGAGCGCCAGCCCCGAGCGCGGGCGCACCTGGACCTCATAGCCCTCCGGGATGGCGAAGGCGAAACCGGTCGCCACCGCGTGGCGCGCGCCGGGGGCGAGCGTCAGGCTTTCGGCGGCGACGACATCCATCCCGGCGGCGCCCGACGTCGCATAGACGGGCATCGGCAGGCCGGCGCCATGCGCGAGCCGCTGGACGGCGATCCGGATCGGGGCGGGCGGGGTCATCGTGGCGGTTCCTGTCCGGTGGCGAGCTGCACGGCGGCGTCGACCAGCGCGGGGTCGCCCGCCAGGTCGTGGCCCTTGCCGGGCAGGATGCGGAAATCGGTGTCGATGCCGCGCAGCGCCAGCGCCTCGGCATAGGCGCGCAGCAGCGACGGCGGGG
>NZ_LSKG01000107.1:0-5614 GCF_001557005.1 Sphingomonas sp. CCH15-F11
ATCGACGATGCGGCGGGCGAGGCGTTCGACAAGACCGCGAAGCTGCTGGGGCTCGGCTTTCCCGGCGGGCCGGCGGTCGAACGCGCGGCAAAATCGGGCGATTCCGACATGGTGCCGCTGCCGCGCCCGCTGGTCGGATCGCCAGAGCCGCATTTCTCCTTCGCCGGGCTGAAGAGCGCGGTGATGCGCGCACGCGACGAAAATCGCTGGCGCCCCGCCGACATCGCTGCCTCGTTCCAGCAAGCCGTGATCGATTGCCTCATCGACCGCAGCCGCCGTGCCATCGCACGCGCCGAGGGGGCGACCGCGTTCGTCGTCGCGGGCGGGGTCGCGGCCAACCAGTCGGTCCGCGCGGCGCTGGCAGAACTGGCGGAAGCCAACGGCCTGCGCTTCGTCGCCCCGCCGCAATGGTTGTGCACCGACAATGCCGCGATGATTGCCTGGGCCGGGGCGGAGCGATTCGCCGCCGGGCTGACCGATCCGCTCGACACGCCCGCGCGTGCCCGCTGGCCGCTCGACCCCGATGCGGAGCACGCGCGCGGTGCCGGGGTCAAGGCGTGAGGATCGGGGTGATCGGCGGCGGTGCCTGGGGCACCGCGCTGGCGCAGGTGGCGGCGCGCGGCGACCAGCCGGTGATGCTGTGGGCGCGCGAGGCCGAAGTGGTGACTTCGATCAACGCCGCGCATGAAAATACGATGTTCCTGCCCGGCGTTACGCTGTCACCCGCCGTCGTCGCGACGGGGTCGCTGGATGATCTGTCCGGTGTGGACGCGTTGCTGGTGGTGACGCCGGCCCAGCATGTCCGCGCGACCGTTGCGGCGCTGGCGGTCGAGCGCACGCCGCTGGTGCTGTGCGCCAAGGGGATCGAGGCCGGCAGCCAGCTCCTGGTCGGCGAAGTGGCGCAGCAGGTGCACCCTGACGCGCCGATCGCGGTGCTGTCCGGCCCGACCTTCGCCCACGAGGTCGCGGCGGGCAAGCCGACCGCGGTGACGCTGGCGTGTGAGGCCGACGGCCTGCGCGATCGGCTGATCGACCGGCTCGCGGGTCCCGCCTTTCGCCTCTATGCCTCCAGCGACGTGATCGGCGCGGAGATCGGCGGCGCGGTCAAGAATGTCATCGCGATCGCGTGCGGCGTGGTCGAGGGCGCGGGGCTGGGGCTGAACGCCCGCGCCGCGCTGATCGCGCGCGGCTTTGCCGAAATGACTCGCTTCGGCCTGGCGCGCGGTGGCCGAGCTGAAACGCTGGCCGGGCTGTCTGGGCTGGGCGACCTGGTGCTGACCTGTTCATCGACCAACAGCCGCAATTTCAGCTTCGGCGTCGGGCTGGGTCGGGGCCGGGCAGCCTCCGAGCTGCTCGCCGACCGCCACACGGTGGCCGAAGGCGCGCATACCGCGCCGGTACTTCAGGCAGCGGCGCACGCCGCCGGCGTCGAGATGCCGGTGACCGACGCGGTCTGCGCGCTGATCGCCGGCGAGCCCGTCGGCGAGGTGATCGACGCGCTGCTGACCCGACCGCTCAAGGCCGAATAGCCCGAGCTGTACTTATCTCGTCACCTCGGGCTTGACCCGGGGTCCCGCCACCTGATCCGGCGCGAAGAACAGCGAGACCCCGGGTCAAGCCCGGGGTGACGGTTTTTGGCGATCGGCTTTGAACGTCGACCGTCAGTATCCGTTGTCAAAAATCGATCGCGATGCCCTTCAGCTCCCAGTCGCCATAGCGCACCGGATCCTTTTCCAGTGGATCGCTGTCGGGGCGCACCATCGGCTCGGGCTGGGGCACCGGCGGGCTCTTCGACAGATAGGCCGGCGGCTTCACATGCGCCGGGCGCTGGCCGGGACGGTTGCGGGTCGATGCGGTCATCCCCGGGGGCTCCATGATTGAAGAAAAATCGGTCCTTCCCCACATTGGTCGGCGAAGGAGTAGGTTCAAGTGAACGGTTTGAAGACGACGATGCTGCTGGCGGCGCTGACCGCGCTGTTCATGGCGCTGGGGCTGACGCTCGGCGGGCGCGGCGGCATGATCCTCGCGCTCGTGATCGCGGTGGGGATGAACCTCTTCACCTATTGGAACGCCGACAAGATCGTCCTCAAGATGCACGGCGCGCGCGAAGTCGATGACCGCAGCGCGCCCGAGTTCGTCGGGCTGGTCCGCGAACTGGCGACGCGCGCCGGACTGCCGATGCCGCGCGTCTATATCGTCGACCAGGCGCAGCCCAATGCGTTTGCGACCGGGCGCGACCCGGAGCATGCCGCGGTCGCCGCGACGACGGGTCTGCTCAACATGCTGAGCCGCGACGAGATCGCCGGCGTGATGGCGCACGAACTGGGCCATGTGAAGAACCGCGATACCCTGATCATGACGATGGTCGCGACGATCGCGGGTGCGATTTCGATGCTCGCCAATTTCGGGCTGTTCTTCCGCTCGGGCGATGGGCGCAGCGCGGGGCTGGCCGGGCTGCTGGCGGTGCTCGTCGCGCCGTTCGCGGCGATGATCGTCCAGATGGCGATCAGCCGGACGCGCGAATATGGCGCAGACCGGGCAGGTGCGGAGATCAGCGGCAACCCGCGCGCGCTCGCCTCGGCCCTGGCGAAGATCTCGCAGGGCGCGGCACGCATCCCCAATCCGGTGGCAGAGCGGATTCCGGCGACGTCGCAGCTCTATATCGTCCCCGGCCTCGCGCGTGGCGGCGACAGCCTGTTCTCGACGCACCCCGACACCGGCAACCGCATCGCCGCGCTGGAACAGATCGCTGCCGAAATGGGTGACATGGCGGCAATGACCGGCGGCGGCGGACGCCCGGTCCCCCGCGCGACCGCGACCAGCGTGCCGCGCACCCGCCGCCGCGCCAGTGCGCTCGATCCGCACCGGCGGGGGTGACGCCTGGGCGGCCGCGTGGACGTGATCGCCATGCTCGGCTAGGCAGCGGGTCAGTCTTCTCTCCGTTCGTGTCGAGCGAAGTCGAGACACGTGGCGCGCTTCTCGACTTCGCTCGAAGCGAACGGGCTGCAATGAAAGAGGTCTTCCCCCCGCAATGCCCAGACCCGTCCTGACCAGCGATCCGCCCGGTGTTCCTGCTCGCCGGGCGGCCTTGCGGCTGCTCGACGCGGTGCTGCGACGCGGTCAGGCGCTGGAGGCGGCGCTCGATCAGGCGGCGCGCCCGCTCAAGAAGCGCGAGGATCGCGCGCTCGCCCATGCCATCGCCGCCGAAGTGCTGCGCTACCTGCCCAATCTCGACGCGCTGATCGACCGCGCGACGCCGCGCCCGATGCCCGATGATGCCAAGGCGCGCTTTGCGCTGCGCATCGCGCTCGCCCAGTGGCTGCGGCTCGGCACGCCGCCGCACGCGGCGATTTCGACCGTATTGCCGTTGGTCGATGGCGGCCCGCGCAAGCTGGTGCACGGCGTGTTCGGCACGCTCAACCGGGGCGCGGCCACGTTGCCGGATGTGCCGAGCCTGCCGCCCGCCACCGCCCTGCGCTGGCAAGCGGCGTGGGGGGACGAGATGGTCGCTGCGGCATCGCGCGCGATCGCTGCGCCGCCACCGGTCGATCTCTCACTGGCGGTCGCCGACGCATTGCCACGCATTCAGGCGGCGCACCCCGGCGTCAGCCTGATGCCCGGTCACCTGCGGCTCGCCGAGCGAGGCAACATTCCCGACATGGAGGGCTTTGCCGAGGGCGACTGGTGGGTGCAGGACCTGGCGGCATCGTTGCCCGCGCGCCTGCTCGGGCGCGGCTCCGGCCCGGCGCTCGATCTGTGTGCGGCTCCGGGGGGCAAGACGCTGCAACTGGCGGCGGCGGGCTGGGATGTGACCGCTGTCGACATTTCCGAAAGTCGTCTGGGACGACTGCGCGAGAATCTGGAGCGTACCTTGTTGCGCGCATCGGTGGTCACCGCCGACCTGCTCGATTGGGCACCGCCCACGCCGGTGGCCGCGATCCTGCTCGACGCGCCGTGCAGCGCGACCGGCATCTTTCGCCGCCACCCGGATGTGCTGCACCGCGCCCGGCCTTCGCTGATCGCGGAGACCGCCGCGCTTCAGCAGCAGTTGCTTGCGCGCGCCGCGCAGTGGCTCGCGCCCGGGGGCCGGCTGGTCTATGCGACCTGTTCGCTGGAACCGGCCGAGGGCGAGGCGCAGGTCGAACGCTTCCTGGCCGACCATCCCGAATTCGCGGTCGATCCGGTCCGCGCCGATGAGCTTCCGGGCGGTGTCACCCCCGCGCCACGGGGCTGGGTGCGGGTGCTGCCGGGGATGCTGGCGGAAGAAGGTGGCGTCGACGGGTTCTTCATCGTGCGGCTGATGCGAAACGCGTGACGCATCGCTTGCCGGGCGGTGCCGGGATGCTAGAGACGCAACATGCAGCAACCCGTCCGCATCGCGCCATCGATCCTGTCCGCCGATTTCGCGCGACTGGGTGAGGAGGTTCGCGCGATCGACGCGGCAGGGGCGGACTGGATCCATATCGACGTGATGGACGGGCATTTCGTCCCCAACCTGACCATCGGCCCGGCGGTCGTGCGCGCGCTGCGTCCGCATTCGGCCAAGCCGTTCGACGTCCACCTGATGATCGCGCCGGTCGATCCCTATCTGGAGGCTTTTGCCGAAGCCGGCGCGGACTGCATCTCGGTCCATCCCGAATCGGGGCCGCACCTGCACCGTACGCTCCAGACGATCCGGTCGCTCGGCAAGCGCGCCGGCGTGGTGCTCAACCCCGCGACGCCGGTCGGCGTGGTCGATGAGGTGATCGACCTGATCGACCTCATCCTGGTGATGAGCGTCAATCCGGGTTTCGGCGGGCAGAAGTTCATCGAGAGCCAGCTCGCCAAGATCGCGGCGTTGCGCGCGCGCATCGACGCGAGCGGGCGCACGATCGACCTGGAGGTCGATGGCGGCATCGACCGGGCGACCGCGCCGCGCGCGATTGCCGCGGGCGCAGACGCACTGGTCGCGGGCACCGCCAGCTTCGCGGGTGGCCCCGCCAACTATGCCGACAACATCCGGGCGCTGAGGGCCGGGTGAACGATCCCGCTCCCGCCGGTCCCGCCGCCGACGGGATCGAGGAGGGCAAGCGGCTGGTCCGGGTGGGGGGCGATCATGGCCTGTCGCTCGCCGACCGGCTGGCCGAACGCTTTCGCTGGATCGCGTGGCGCACCCCGCTCCACACGCTGCGGCTGCGCGGGCGTTTTCCGCTCAAGCTGCTGGCGGTCGCCGACGATCCGTTTCTGGGCGATCCGCGCCGCGGCCAGGCGCTGCTCGACGGGATGCTCAGCTTTCGCGGTGAAGTCGTCAACCTGCCCGCGATCGACCTGGCGAAGCCGGCCTATTCGCCTGCATTTGCCGATTACCTGCACAGCTTCATGTGGCTGCGCGACCTGTCGACGGTGACGACGCGCGCGGTCGGCGCGCCGATCGCCGAGGGGCTGATGCGCAAATGGCTCGACGCGCATGGTGAGATCGTCGCCGATCCGGCGTGGCGCGCGGACCTGTGGGGGAAGCGCATCCTGTTCTGGGTGGCGCACGCGCCGCTGATCCTGTCGTCGACCGACCTCGTCTATCGTTCGCGCGTGCTGAACGGACTGGCGCGCGATCGGCGGTGCGGTCCAGGTGCCGGGC
>NZ_LSKG01000108.1:0-26305 GCF_001557005.1 Sphingomonas sp. CCH15-F11
CCGCCGCTGCCGAATTGATGGGGCCGGCGGGGGCGTGACAGGCTAAAGGAGCGGCGGGGCCTGTCGCCCCGATTGGAACCCGTCATGGCCAAGAGCCAGAAGAAATCGAATCGCGAGATCCGCAAACCCAAGAAGGAAGGCCCGCCCAAGCCGAACGCGTCCAACCCGTCGACCAAGGACAAGCCGGTCGCGATGGTGAACATCAAGGGCTAGACGCGCCCCGCCGGGCGAGGGCGCGTGGCGCGGGGCGCGTGGCGCGTGGCGCGGGGGCCTGTCGCGGAAGTTGACACTGGCTTGACACTATCGCCGGCCGCGTCGCGGGCGGAGCTTTGGTGGCGGGTTGCTGGCGGGATCGAGATAATAGCAGGCGTCGGCGAATTCCTCGTCGGTCATGTCCTCCCCGCTATTGAACTTCCCGATCGCGGCGAGCCAGCGTTTCTCGATCGCCGCCGCGTCCTCCGCCGCCTGGCGCGCCGCCGACTTGGGCGGCCGCTGTTCGCGCAGGAAGTGGGGGAGCACGCCGTCGGCAACCTCGGCAATGTTGAGTTCGTGCGCGAGCGTGTCGGCATCGAGCAACTGGTCGGCCGGCGCGGGCAAGGCGGGCTCCATCGCGCGCAGGCTGTCGGCGAGCGCGGGGGCGGCGGCTTCGGCGGGAGGCGCGGCGGACGCGGCGGCGGCCGGGGCGCGCGCGGTGCCGTAGCGTTCGGGCTTCAGGTGGCTGAGCAGATATTTGAGCAGGCGGTTGTCGTGGACGACGCGCGTGCCGACCACCTCGCCGCGATGGTTATAGACGTCCTGCTCGCTCCCCTCGATCGCGCGTTCAAAGGCGATGTCCTCGATGAGGCCGGCGGCGTGGTGGCGCGCGGCGTCCCAGGCGCGGGCAAAGGCGGCCCCATGGGCGGAACGGCGCAGCTGATAGGCGCTGGCGCGCGACATGCCGACTTCCGTGGCGGCCAGCGCAACCAGGCCGGTGTCGGCGAGCGTTTCGATGAAGCGGCGCTGCTTTTCCTCGGTCCAGCCGTCGAGGCGCGGGCGGCGGCGGACGGGCACCCAGCGATAATCGGCAGGGTCGTAGAGGAGGGGTTGGCCGGCTTCGTCGTCCGCGTCGGCGAGGGCGAGCGCGGTGCTTTCGGCGAGCGGATCGGGCGCGGGGGTGGCGGCGGCGGCGTTAGCGTCACCGGCCAGGGCGGAGGCGTGCGGTTCGTGCGTCATCCGACAGGGTGAAGCGGATTTGATGCGGGTAGGACAGGGGTGCGTGGCGGGTGTTGGACGGTTTGCGCGCGCGGTGTGGCGGATGGGCATCCTACACGCACCTTGGCAAAGATAGCGCAAAATCGTATAAGGTGCGCATGGCGCAGATGAACATCTCGATCCCCGACAAGCTCAAGCGCTGGGCGGAGCAGCGTGTCGCCGAAGGGCGATACAGCAGCACCAGCGACTATGTGCGCGACCTGATCCGGCGGGATGAGGCGGAGGCGGCAAAGCTGGAGGCGCTGCGCGCGGCGATTGATGAAGGGTTGGCGTCGGGCGAGCGTTAAGACTTCATCGAGGACGTCATCGCGCGAGGACGCGCTCGCAACGGCTTGTCGTGAGAATTGATGTCCGCGCTGCGGCGCTTGGCGATCTGGACGGCATCTATGATTACACTTTCAGCGCGCTAGCTAGGCGCAGGCGGGACGATATGTCCGCGGCATCTGGCTGTCGTTCGATCGCTTGGCTGCGTACCCTCAAATTGGGCTGGCACGCGACGACGTAAAGCCGGGCCTGCGGAGCTTTGCAGCCGAAGAGCACCGGATTATTATCTGGTGCGGCGGGACAGCCTGTTGATCGTGCGGGTGCTCCACAAAGCGATGGATGCGGGGCAGCGCGCTTGAGGGATATTTATTATAGTGTCTCGGAATTTTTTCAGGTGACGCAGTGTCGGAATTGTTATTAAGCTGCCGTATTTACCGATTCAAATTGCTGAATTAAAAGACGGTCGAGTAAAGCGACCAATAGATCGAGGTTTGGTTTACCATCAGAAGTGTAACCCTGATCAGCGGCCTGGAGAGCGGTATAATACTCGGGTCGATTTTCCATTATTAGATCGATTAAGGTCGGCGAACCGGGTAGTACGAACCCAAATTTTAAAGATACGCAGGTATAGCAAAGGGCTCGCGCTGTACGTCCGTTCCCGTTCAAGAAAGGATGGATCCAGTTAACCATCCAAAGAGCAAGAGCGCCAATCTCTAGAGGTGTACTCTTTTTCCATTGCGCGCCCAACTCACCAAAAAACTGCTCGAGGAGGCCAGGAACCAGCTCAGCAGCCGGAGGCTCAAGCACGATATTACCAGCACCGTCCCCCACATGAACTTCACTCGCTCGCAATTCACCCGGCCGAGCAAGTAGCAAGAAGGTCGCGGTCCTGTGCAGCTCCTTCATAGCCGTCGCGTTTGGGTGCACATGACACCCCTGATCATCTGCGCCCTGATGATGGAGGAAAAATCTCACGAGCGCTTCGATTACGTTAGCCTGGTTAGCGAGGTTTAAGACTTCGATCTCATGAGCAGTTTCGCCGTCGATAAGCTCCCAATTCGTGTCGAACATCTCGTATCCGCCCCATACAAGAAGCCCGGCCTATAGCCGGGCTTTTTTTCTTCAGGCGGATATCGATAGCATCACGAAGACGCGCCTTCAAACTCTTCAAGCAGCGTTTCCACTTTTTCGCGAGTTAGCGTCGAAGAATGGCTTCGCAGGCCCATCACCATGCTTACGCGTTGGGTGCGTCGTTCTGATGGCGACATTTTGTGACCGCGTACTCTTGCCACTAGCTCGGTAAGCCGAGTTGATTGAGCCATAGTAGTTCCCCTGACTGACACACTGGTTTGAGAGAATCATAAAACGCACCAACCTCAAAAAGGTTGACGCGTTCGACGAATCCGAATCAGCGGACTCCGAAAGCTAACACCAGATTGGCGGAGTAGGAAAGCTGATTAGGAAGTGTAGGAAGATTACGTACGGAGTGAGTCGGATACGCAACACCTGCAAGTCGGGTACTCGCAAACGCCAAAGCGTTTTAGCACGTTTGCAGCCGACCCCATCAATCCCGCTCCCGGTCCCCCGCGCCGAGATACAGCTCGCGGCCCATGGCGTCATAGACGCGGCTCATTTCGGCCATGCCGGCTTCGGCTTGTTCGGGGGTAAGGGTGTCGGGGGTGGCGCTTGCGGCGGGGCCGCTCTCCCCGGCCATCTCCCCTGAAGGGGAGAGGGAGGTTGCGGTGTCTGCCCCTCCGTCATCGCTGCGCGATGCCACCTCCCCGAGCGAGCTCGGGGAGGAATTGGCGGCGATGAAGGCGTCGGCTTGCTGATTTTGCTTGGCGGCGAAATCTCGCACTTCCTGGGTGATCTTCATCGAGCAGAATTTGGGGCCGCACATGCTGCAGAAATGCGCGGTCTTGGCGCCTTCGGCCGGGAGGGTCTGGTCGTGATATTGTTCGGCGGTGTCGGGATCGAGCGACAGGTTGAACTGGTCGCGCCAGCGGAACTCGAAGCGGGCGCGGCTCAATGCGTCGTCGCGGAGCTTGGCGGCGGGGTGGCCCTTGGCGAGATCGGCGGCGTGGGCGGCGAGCTTGTAGGTGACGACGCCGACCTTCACGTCGTTGCGGTCGGGCAGGCCCAGATGCTCCTTCGGCGTGACATAGCAAAGCATCGCCGTGCCGTACCAGCCGATCATCGCCGCGCCGATGCCGCTGGTGATATGGTCATAGCCCGGCGCGATGTCGGTGGTGAGCGGCCCCAGCGTATAGAAGGGCGCTTCGCCGCAGGCGGCGAGCTGCTTGTCCATATTCTCCTTGATCTTGTGCATCGGCACGTGGCCGGGGCCCTCGATCATCACCTGGACATCCTGTTCCCAGGCGCGCTTGGTCAGCTCGCCCAGCGTGTAGAGCTCGGCGAACTGGGCTTCGTCATTGGCATCCGCGATCGATCCGGGGCGCAGGCCGTCGCCCAGCGAGTAGGCGATGTCATAGGCCTTCATGATCTCCGTGATCTCGTCGAAATGCTCGTAGAGGAAGCTCTCCTTGTGATGCGCCAGGCACCATTTCGCCATGATGCTGCCGCCGCGTGAGACGATGCCGGTCACGCGCTTCGCGGTCAGCGGGATATAGGGCAGGCGGACGCCGGCGTGGATGGTGAAGTAATCCACGCCCTGTTCGGCCTGTTCGATCAGCGTGTCGCGGAAAATGTCCCAGGTCAGTTCCTCGGCAATGCCGCCGACCTTTTCCAGCGCCTGATAGATGGGGACGGTGCCGATCGGGACGGGCGAGTTGCGCAGGATCCATTCGCGGGTGTCGTGGATGTTGCGGCCGGTCGACAGGTCCATGACCGTGTCGGCACCCCAGCGGATCGACCAGACGAGCTTGTCGACTTCCTGCGCGACGTCGCTGGCGACGGCGGAGTTGCCGATATTGGCATTGATCTTGACCAGGAAATTGCGGCCGATCGCCATCGGTTCGGTTTCGGGGTGGTTGATGTTGCTGGGGATGATGGCGCGGCCGCGGGCGACTTCGTCACGGACGAATTCGGGGGTGACATAGTCGGGGATGGATGCGCCGAAGGACTCGCCGTCGCGGGCGTACTCCTTGAGCATCTCGCGGCCCAGATTTTCGCGGGTGGCGACATATTCCATCTCGGGCGTGATGATGCCGCGGCGGGCATAGTGCATCTGGCTGACATTCATGCCGGGACGCGCGCGGAGCACCTTCTTGCGGACATTGGGAAAGGGCTGGACCCCGCCGGAGCGGTCGGGGCCGAGCTGGCCGTTATCCTCGGGGCGGACCTCGCGCTGGGTCACTTCCTCGACATCGTTGCGGGCGCGGATCCAGGGCGCGCGCAGTTCGGGCAGGCCGGCCATGATGTCGATGCGCGCGTCGGGGTCGGTATAGGGGCCGGAGGTGTCGTAGACGCGCAGCGGGGGCTCGCCGGAGCTGGGCTCGAGATGGATTTCGCGCATGGCGACGCGCACCGCCGGATTCTGGGGGGCCGCGACATGGACCTTGCGGCTGCCGCGGATCGGGCCGGTGGTGACCTTGAGTTCGGTGCGCGCGGGGATGTCTGCCATGTTACTCTCCTCAGGCGGGGAGAGCACGGATTTCCGGGGGAAAGCCGCCCACTCCCTACGCCGGTATCAGCCGGATCAGGTTCAGCGGGTCGATGGCTCCTGCCATCCTCTCAAGCGCGGAATGCGGCGCTCCCCCGGGGATGGCGCGAGCCTAGCAGAGCGCAGGCGCGCGCGTAAGGGGTCAGCCCAGCATCTTGTCCGCGAGGATCCACGCCCAGACGATCAGGGTCAGCGCGCCGCCCGCAATCGTCCACCTGACCGCGCGGCCGAGCAGCAGCGCCTACGCGTCGATCGAACGGACGAAGGCGGCGAGCATCCGCTGGCGCAGCGCGTCGCCCGCCAGCCCGTCGCCGTCCGCTTCCTCGCCGATCAACAGCGCGCGCAGCACGAAGACGCAGGAGACGACGAGCGGCACGAGGCCGGCCAGGCTGGCGATCGTCTCCAACGGCTGGCGCGCGGCATCGAGGCTGAGCGGCGCGCCGGGCGAGGCGCTGATCGGATGGGTGCCGATGGTGATCATCAGCGCGTTGAAGGCGAGCATCGCGCCCAGCCGCACCGACAGGTCGAGGTCGCGCCCCTCGAGATAGTCGAGATCGGCGACGAAGGCGTCGGTGCAGTCGTCGCCGCGCATCGCCTGAAACGCGCGGAGCGGGGTGCGGATGCTGGCGGGACGGCGGGCCATGACCCCCGCCCCATATCAGCCGCGCGTCAGAAGGAATAGGCCAGCCCGACCCCGGCGATCAGCTGGCTGGCATCGCCGGCCTCCGCCACGATCGGCGAGCGTTTGAACTCGCCGAGCAGCTCGTAATAGCCGAGCAGGCCGATGACGCTGAGGCCGCGGGTCAGGTCGCCGGTAATCGACTGGGTGACGAGCAGGTTGACGCCCGCGCGCTTGAAGCCGCTGCCCGCGCCGGCATAGGGGCTGAGCCCGCTCGCCGCGCTGCCCGCGGCGCTGACGTCGAAATAATAGTTGCCATAGCCCTTGCCGACATATTCGGCGAGCACCGACAGCCCGACAAAGGTCCGCGTCGACAGGGGCGTGCCGTACTCGATCGTCGGAGTGACGACATAGCTGCCATGCGCGCCCGCGACATCGGCGACCGCGGAGACGCGCGCGGTGATGAAGTCGTAATCGCTGGTGATCACCCCGGTCTTGGTCACCCCGACCCAGCCGCCGGGCTCGACCGCGACATCGAGCTTGCCCAGCGCCTCGACCTGGGGATCGTGGATCTTGAGCGCGCGGTCGAGCCGGACGCCAAGCACCGGGCCGAAGCCGATGTCGATGCCGTCGTCGCGCCCCGCATCGCGGATGACGTCGGCATAGAGCGCCGGCCCGCGCGAGAAGAAGGAAAAGCCCGCGACCTGGCCCCGGATGGCGAATTCGGGGATGATGATGTTGTTGTCCGACCCTTCGTAGCTGGGGACGGTGAGCACCCCGGTGCCGAGCGTCAGGCGATCGGCGGCGGGATCGAAGTCGGGAACCGCTTCCTGCGCGCGGGCAGGGGCGGCGGCGAGCAGCAGCGCGGCAAGCGGCGCGGCGGACAGGGCAAGCATGGCGCGCGATCGGGACAAGCGGGTGGCCTCCGGGTTCAAAAAGACGCCTCGACAGCACGGAGGCACGACGCTGAACGCCGGACGTAACAGATTGCTCCCGCGCGCGTCAGGCGGCGCCGAAGATTAAAGCAAGTAGCGGATACGCACGGTCTGGGCCGAGGCATTGCCGTCGAGGTCGAAGCCGGCGGCGGCGAAGCGCGGCGGGCCGAAGCCGATGCGCGGATTGCGCGAGAAGCCGAACCCTTCGCGCGGGATGCCGGCAAAGGTGTCGAGCCGGGCGTTGCTGTTTTCGTCGTGGATCACCGCGATCGCATAACGGCCGGGCGCGAGCCCGTCGAAGCGGACGTCGCGGACATGCGCGGGCACGGTGCGGGTGACGGCGTGGCTGTCGTCGACACAGCCGGGAAAATTGTCGGGATCGGCGGTCAGGCAGACGCGGATCAGCCCCCGGGCCGAGCGCACGCTGGTCAGCGTCACGTCGACCTCACCCGTCGGCACCGCCCCGGGCAGCAGCCCGACGATGAGCATCGCCGCGCCCAGCCGGCGCAGGAACCGCTGAACCGGGCCGGCGTCCAAAGCCGCCGATCCCGTCATCGGTGCGGCAGACGCGGTCCCAGAAGCGGAAATATAGCCCATAATTACACCCATAGCGTTCGTGATGCCGTTGATGATGGCTTGCGGTGATCAGCCACGCCCCCAATGGCCCCCGCCACATGAACGCAGGGAAAACCTCCCACCCCATATGGTTGGTCACACCCATAACGGTCATCACCGCAAGAACAAGGCCGAGCGCGGCGGCGTGGATCGGAATGACGAAGACCAGTAGCGGGATTACCACAGCACCGGTTAACGCTTCGATCGGGTGGAACGCCATCGCCGCCCAGGCGGTCGGCGGCCGGCTGGCATGATGGACGGCATGCGCCAGGCGGAACAGCCGCGGCCGGTGCATCCAGCGGTGCGTCCAGTAGAACCAGGTGTCGTGCGCGAACAGATAGAGCAGCACCGACAGCGGCACGTACCAGAGCGGATAGTCGGCGACGTCGGTGTAGATCCGCGTCCAGCCCAGATTGCGCCACCCCCAGGCGACGACGCCCGCGGGCACGCCGTAGATCGCCGCGCTGGCCAGCGACCACTTCACCTCGCGCACGATCTGGCGGTCGAGCCCGGCATAAAGCCCCGGATGCCGCCACCGCGTCGCCAGCGCAAACGCCCCGCTGGTGAGGAGATAGCGCACGCCGACGATGACGGTCATGGCGAGCGCGGACAGCAGGATGGCGAAGGCTAGGGTCACGAGAGCGGGTGTAGGGGGTTTGGCGGTGGGGGTGAAGATGGTCGTTGGGTGGGGGGTTTGCACGCCAACGTCGGGGACTCCCGGCCCCAGCGTCCGATCCCGAAGCAGTCGATCCATCAAGTCGCATCATTTGGAAAAACCGCAAAAGCGGACGTGTTTGCTTAGGAGCCTACCCCGACCTTTCAGCCGGCCCAGTAGCTGACCCACGACCTCACTCCTTGTCGTTCTCGACCCTACACCATATGCGTGATTAACCGCTGTCGAATGAATGGAACTGCCGTGGCGATTGGGAATGCAACCGAGATCGAACGCCGGTTTGATCAGTCTCAGAATGATCTCGTTCTCCAAACATCCGATTTCTCGTTGCAGGGCTTGAAGGATATGGTCGAAGACCAGATCATTGACATGGCCCCTAAGTATCAGCGGCGAGAACGTTGGGAAGTCGAGCGACAATCGGAGTTAATTGAGTCATTCCTCCTAAACGTCCCAGTGCCTCCGATCTATCTGGCAGAAGAGGAATATGGGATTTACTCAATTATAGACGGCAAGCAACGCATCACCGCTGTGTCCGATTACTTAAATAATTCATTTGCATTGAAGGGATTGGATGAATTCCCTGAACTTAACGGTGCACGGTTTAGAGAACTTCCTAAGACCCTACAGAATGCTCTTCGTGTTCGACCTTATCTCAGAGTTATCACTCTTTTAAAGCAATCGCACCCGCGTTTGAAGTACGAGGTTTTTATTCGACTGAACAGGGGCGGTATCCGCTTGAATAATCAAGAAATAAGGAACGTAGCATTTAGAGGTGCGCTCAATGATGCGATATTTGAAGCAGCCAACAATCCATTACTTCGATCTGCCTTAAAGATTGATGGGCCGAAGTCCGCCGCATTCCAGCAAATGCAGGACGCCGAATTTGTGCTACGCTTCCTTACCTTAATAGATAATTGGGAAAGGTTTTCGGGAAGTCTTTCGAAGTCAATGGACCGATTCATGCTACAGAATAGCGGAATAGATGGACCAGCGTTAGACAAACTCATGGCTCCATTCGCGCAGGCGATTAGTCGTTGTGGACTTATTTGGGGTGAAAACGCCTTTCAGCGTTGGGATGGACAAAAATGGCGTCAGCAAGCTCTCGCAGGACTCTATGATGCGCAGATGATTGCGGTAACGATACTTACAGACGCGGAAGTGCACTCCCTTTTGGGCAAAGAAGGGGAAATTGAGGAAGCTACTAAGGCTCTATTCGATAAGGCCGACTTCGAAGAGGCCGTGCGCTTGGGTACAAACACTCCCTCCCGAATTAAGCTACGAATTGAACAGACTTATAATATGCTAATAAGCCTTACTTGAGTTTAGAATGAGCGTAGCTCGTGACGATTTTATGAGGAGCCTATCCGGCATTAGGGAGGCGATAGCACTGGAGTCTGTTGCACAAGGAGCAACGGGTAGTGCCTTGGCACCGGGCGTTTTAGTCTTACGACGTGGTATTCTTATTGCAGGTCTTATTGCACTTGAAACCTTCGTTCGCGATCGAACAACTGAAGCGCTTGGGCTATTGAACCGATGGCCGAGATCATTTGACGATCTCCCTGCAAACCTTCGTGAGGCCGCTCGTCTCGACGCGCTCTCCCATTTACAACAATATGCGAAAATGCTTAAACGTCAAGGTGATGACTATGAGAGCGTGCTACGATTTGAAATAGCAAAAATGGGTTCGGGGGACGGTACTGCACTTCAATTTACGAAATTCGTGGCTGGTGACTACACTGGAAATGTTTCGGACACAGGACTCAAGAAGCTGTTGTCTAATCTTCAAGTACACGATTGTTGGAACACGTTCAGAGTGCTTGCCGCAGACACTGGGATTGGTGTTCCGTCGGTTCAGGAACTGGTCAAAAGTACCGTCCGCAAACGGCATCGTAGCGCACACTCTGCCGGTTACGCACCGAGCGCGACAGAGATTTCCGCTCTGCACTCTGATCTTTTGTGCATTGCGCTGTGCTTTGATGTCGCCGTCACTGCGTCCATAGAACAGTCCTTGGCCGTTCCTGTTGAGTGGGCACAAGGCAGAACAACTTGGAGGTCCGCTGTTGTACTATATATACTTAAGCCGTTCGGTACGAGATTTCGCCTGTTCAAGTTTGAACGAACGAGGGCGCTTCGTATTGTTGCCACCCCCGCAGAAGCGAAATTGCATGTGCCCCGCCCATCAGCCGGGTTAGCTGCTGTCCTTGTGCAGCAGGACGCCACCGGCCGACCTTTGTCATGGGACGTGTTATAGTGCCTAGCGGAATAGGCCTGTCCTAGCCGGCTTCACATTTGCGCGCAGAAGCCAGCAAACGCGAAACCGCCCAGCTCCCGCCACTGACGCATTCGATCGAGGTATTTCTGCTTTACTAGCGCCGTTGCTGAATGCGGACAGACTGCTGACATCCCAAACTGGTCACCAAGAGGAACAAACCGGAGGGGGCAGCACTCACGCCACCCCCCGGCCCTCCCCCATCAGAACTTCTGCCGCGCGGTCACCCCGAACGTGCGCGGCTGGCCGACGTTGAAGCCCAGGCGGGCGCGGCCGCCGCGTTCGCGGTCGAACGACAAGAGCGGGTTTTCGTCGAACAGGTTGTTGACATAGGCGATCAGCGACAGGCCGCGGCCGAATTCGACGCCGGCCGACAGGTTGAACAGCTGGTAATCGGGCAGTTCGAGGTCGAGCGTCGTCGCCGCCGTCGCCGGCGCGCCGCCGAAGGGCAGGCCGTGGACGAAGGTGCGCGGGTTGTTTTCCTGATCGCTGGGCTGGGTATAGCGCGTGCCGACATGCTGGAAGCTGGCGGTGATGAAGCCGTCCGCGTCGCTGCCCAGCGGGTAGGTATAGGTCGCGTTGGCCGACAGCTGGAATTCGGGCACCGAGGGCAGGCGATTGCCCTCACGAATGCCGGTGGTGGTCGCCAGCGGTTCGGGCAGCGTCGAATCGAATTCGGATTCGAGCAACGTGCCGCTGAGCGCGAGGTCGAGGCCGGGCAATGGCGAGGCGGTCAGTTCGACCTCGATCCCCTGGGTGTGGGCTTCGTCGACGTTGAACACGATGCGCGACGAGCATGAGCCGGCGTCGAGCGTCACCTGAAGATTGGAAATGTCGGTGTAGAAGGCGGCGGCGTTGAGCGTGACCCCGGCGAAGCGCGACTTCACGCCGACTTCGTAGTTCCACAGCGTTTCGTCGTCATAATCCTGGAAACCGCCGAACAGCGCGGCGTCGCCCGGGGTGCACAGCGGGATGTTGAGCGGATCGTTGACGCCGCCCAGCCGGAAGCCCTTCGACGCCTGGGCATTGATGGTGACATTGTCCGCCGCCTCGAAGCTGGCGAGGAAGCGCGGGGTGAAGCCGTCGGACTTGGTCGTGTCGGTGCGGTTGTCGCCATTGGCGAACAATCCGCCCGAGACGAAGCTGCGCGTCTCCTCAAAGTCGTAATAGCGCCCGCCCGCGGTCAGCGTCAGCCGGCCGAAATCATAGCTGGCCTCGCCGAACACGGCCTTTTGCTGGATGTCGTAGGGCAGGAAGGCGTTGTAGGGCGAATCCGGGCCGAAGCCGTTGCGCACCGACGCCGACGTGCCCGCGCCCAGCGCCGCATCGGTCGCGGCGTCATAGCCGGGCGTCGGCAGCAGCTGGCGATAGACGCGGTCGATTTCGGTGTAGAAGCCGCCGATCAGCCACTGGAACGGGCCCGAGCCGTTGGATTGCAGGCGCAGTTCCTGGGTAAAGGTCTCCAGCTCGGTCGTGTCGCGCAGGTTGGAGGGCAGGCGCACCGCCGCCGCCGGATAGCCGAGATCGACCGACACCGATCCGGTCAGCGCGCTCGCATCGCGCGAGGCGAGGATGTTGCGGTCGATATAGGTGGTGATCGAGGTGAGCGCGACGCCGCCCAGATCGACCCGGCCGGTCAGGTCGGCGATGAAGGTTTCGTCGCGGAACCGCTCGCCCAGCAGCAGATATTGCTCGCGCTCGTCAAAGGCGACGCGCGGGCGCGTGGTGGTGAACTGGTTGCCGAAGAGGTTGTACACCTCCTGGCGGTTGAAACCGTCGGCGGTGATTTCCTGGTACAGCACGCGCGGGGTGATCGAGATGGTGTCGGTCGGCTCGAACAGGAACGCGATGCGGCCGCCGATGCGCTCGCCCGAATTGACGTTCTCGTCACGCGCGCCGCCCTCGCCCAGCGCGTCGATGAAGCCGCCATAGCGGGTGTAATAGCCGACCGCGCGGACCGCGAGCGTCGGGCCGAGCGGCAGGTTGACCGCGCCCTTCACATGCCCGCCGACATCGTCGCCGTCGACCAGGTTGAGATTGGCCTCCACGGTGCCCTCGACCCGGTCGGTGCGCGGCTGGTTGGTGATGTAGCGGATGGTGCCGCCGACCGAGCCCGAGCCGAACAAAGTGCCCTGAGGGCCGCGCAGCGTCTCGACGCGGTTGAGGTCGAACAGGTCGAGATCGGGGGTGAACAGCGACAGCGAGATGGCGCTGTCGTCGAGATAGACGCCGACCTGTTCCTTGACGCCCGGCTGGTCGCGGACGACCTGGCCGGCGGAGACGCCGCGGATCGCCACCTGGCTCTGCCCCGGCCCGAGATTCTGGATGGTGAGGCCGGCGACGTTGCGCGACAGGTCCTCGAGCGTCGTGGCACCCGAACGCTGGATGTCCGCCTCGGTCTGGGCGTTGATCGAGAAGGGCACGTCCTGAAGGCTGGTGTCGCGCAGCGTCGCGGTGACGACGATGTCGGCATCCTGCGCGGCGTCGTCCTGCGGATCGGCGGCGGCGGTCTGCGCCAGCGCGGCGGGCGCGACCAGCAATGCGGCCAGCGAGACGCCCATGGCCAGCGCGCGAAGGCGCGGCGCGTGATGACGGTTCATATCTATCCTCCCGGTTATTATCGTCACAGAACTGTAAACTGTTGCCGGGGGCCAACAAGAAGCCAAGTCAAACCCCGGCCCTTTACTTGCGGCCTGTGGCGTTTCGGGCACAATACACTATGCGGCGGCACCGCGCACGCCCGCAGT
This sequence comes from Sphingomonas sp. CCH15-F11, assembly GCF_001557005.1. Taxonomy (NCBI): domain Bacteria; kingdom Pseudomonadati; phylum Pseudomonadota; class Alphaproteobacteria; order Sphingomonadales; family Sphingomonadaceae; genus Sphingomonas; species Sphingomonas sp. CCH15-F11. The sequence goes on from NZ_LSKG01000108.1 coordinate 12,996, forward strand.
CGGCGGCGATCGGCGGCGGCGCGCGCCTAGCCCAAAGACCGGGGCTTTCACGGGCATCGGCGATCCGCTAGGCGCAAGAGGATGCCGGACCATCCCACTTGTGATGTCGCGATCGTCGGCGGGGGCCTGGCGGGGGCGCTGTTCGCGATGGCGCTGGCGCGCAGGCGGCCCGACGTCACGATCCGGCTGATCGAGCGAAGCGACCGGATCGGCGGCAATCACCTGTGGTCGTTCTTTGCCAGCGACATTGCCGATGGCGATCGCTGGCTGGTCGCGCCGCTGGTCAGTCACGGCTGGACGAAATATGAGGTCGCCTTCCCCGCGCACCGCCGGCACCTGACCGCGCCCTATTACAGCATCGAGTCGCACCGGCTGGACCCGATTGTCCGCGCCGCGCTGCCCGAAGGCACGATCCTGCTCGACGCCGATGTGCGCGAGGTGGGACCGACCCATGTGGCGATGGCCGACGGCACGCGGATCGACGCGGGCGGGGTGATCGATTGCCGCGGGATCGGCGATATCCGCCACCTGGACCTGGGCTATCAGAAATTCGTGGGGCAGGAGCTGCACCTGGCCGCGCCCCACGACGCCCCCGACCCGATGGTGATGGACGCGACCGTCGAACAGATCGACGGCTATCGCTTCGTCTATTGCCTGCCGTTCGCGGCCGACCGGATGTTCGTCGAGGACACCTATTACAGCGACACGCCCGACCTGCCCCGGCCGGCGGGTGGTGCCAACGACGATCCGGCGTCGCGGCGCATCGCCGACTATGCCGCCGCGCGCGGATGGCAGGTCGAGCGGGTCGGGCGCCAGGAAACCGGCGTGCTGCCGGTCGCGATGGGCGGCGATTTCGAGGCCTATTGGCGATCGGGCGGCGCAGGCGTGGCCAAGGGCGGGATGCGCGCCGGGCTGTTCCACCCGCTGACCGGCTATTCGCTGCCCGACGCGGTGCGCGCGGCGAGCCGCGTCGCCGGCGCGCGCGACCTGTCGGGTGCGGCGCTGCACACGCTGTTGCACGATCACGCCGCCGAGACCTGGGCGAAGCGCGGCTTCTATCGGATGCTGACGACGATGCTGTTCCGCGCGGCCGATCCGGACGACCGCTATCGGGTACTGGAGCGTTTCTATCGGCTGGATGCGGGGCTGATCGCGCGATTCTATGCCGGACAATCGACGATGTTCGACCGCGCCAGGGTGCTGACCGGCAAGCCGCCGGTGCCGATCGGCCGGGCGATCCGCGTGTTATGGGAGAATGCAAGGTGAAGACGGTTGCCGTTATCGGCGCAGGGTTCGGCGGGCTGGCGCTCGCCATCCGGCTGCAGTCCGCGGGCATTGACACGACGGTGATCGAAGCGCGCGACAAGCCGGGCGGCCGCGCCTATCACTGGGAAAAGGACGGCTTCGTGTTCGACGCCGGCCCGACGGTCATCACCGCGCCCGACACGCTGCAGGAGCTGTGGGCGCTGTCCGGCCACGACATGGCGGAGGACGTCAACCTGGTCCCGGTATCGCCCTTTTACCGGCTCAACTGGCCCGACGGCACCAATTTCGACTATTCCAACATGGACGCCGAGCTGCGTGCCGAGATCGCCAAGCTCAATCCCGAGGACGTGGCGGGATACGCCAAGTTCCTGGAGTATTCGGCGGGCGTCTATGAGGAAGGTTATGTCAAGCTGGGGCATGTCCCCTTCCTCGACTTCAAGTCGATGCTGAAGGCGGCACCGGCGCTGGCCAAGCACCAGGCGTGGCGGTCGGTCTATTCGATCGTCGCGAGCTTCGTGAAGAACGAGAAGCTGCGCCAGGCGCTGTCGTTCCACACGCTGCTGGTCGGCGGCGATCCAATGAAGACCAGCTCGGTCTATGCGCTGATCCACAAGCTGGAGCGCGACGGCGGGGTGTGGTTCGCGATGGGCGGCACCAACAAGCTGATCGCGGGCATGATCACGCATTTCGAGCGGCTGGGCGGCAAGGTGCGCCTCAATGATCCGGTGATCGACATCGAGACGCTGGGCGACCGCGTGACGGGGCTGACCACCCGCGACGGGTTCCACATGGATGTCGACGCGGTCGCCAGCAACGGCGACCTGGTGCACAGCTATCGCGACCTGCTGCGCGGATCGCGCAGCGCCCAGCGCACCGCGACCAAGATGATGAACAAGCGCTTTTCGCCGTCGCTGTTCGTCGTCCATTTCGGCATCAAGGGGACGTGGCCGGGCATTCCGCATCACAGCATCCTGTTCGGCCCGCGCTATCAGGGGCTGCTGGCCGACATCTATGACCACGGCGTGCTGGCGCAGGATTTCAGCCTGTACCTGCACCATCCGACCGTCACCGATCCGTCGATGGCGCCCGAGGGCTGCTCGACCTTCTATGCGCTGGCCCCGGTGCCGCACATGGGCAAGTTTCCCGCCGACTGGGACGCGATCGGGCCGGAATATGAAAAGCGCATCCTGGACGAGATCGGCCGGCGACTGATCCCCGACATCCACGAGCGGATCGTCACCAAGTTCAGCTACATGCCGACCGATTTCGCGAACGACCTGTCCGCGCATCTGGGCAGCGCGTTCAGCCTGGAGCCGGTGCTGACGCAGAGCGCGTATTTCCGCGCGCACAACCGCGACGACCATATCCCGAACCTGTATTTCGTGGGTGCGGGCACGCATCCCGGCGCGGGGATTCCGGGCGTGGTGGGGAGTGCCAAGGCGACCGCCGGGCTGATGCTGGAGGATTTGCGGTAGGGGTGAGCGGAGCGCCGCCCACCTCGGGCTCCGATTATCTGTGTAGAAGACTCACGACAGCGACCTGCCGGCTACCAACCCCTTTCTGAACCTGCAAATGCCGCGCATGATGCGGGCCGTAGCCGTGTTAAAGTCGACGGAGGCTCTGTTGAGGGTATTGTGGGCAGGCTTGCTTCTAGTCGGCTGCGGCCAGTCTCCATCCGAGCCGCGCGGCAATGGCACCGAGATACTGAACAAAAAAGCTTATGAAGAAGGCACGGACATAACCACGAGCGAGAGTCCGGTCGAGGCTACCTCGGCAAGGGGAACATATCTTTCGTGTGTCCGTTCGAAGGCTGATCTAATCGGGAAGCGAGACGCGATCAGTGTTGATCGGGCAACTCAGATCGTCAGTGAATGCGAAAGCCTGCTAAGCGAGGCGGCAACTGAGGTTGTCGCGCGAATGGGTGGACGTCCGATGACAAACTTGCCGGCCGGAATGGAGACTGAACAGGTCCGAATGTCGGTAGCAAGGGATGCAATCAAGCATGAAGCAAAGATGCTGATATCGCGCGATTACGCCGCTCTTCCACGTCCGGTGCCTTAGGTCATAGGCACATGTCGCGGAGGGACGGCGCGTTCAGCCTCGAGCCGGTGCTGACGCAAAGCGCGTATTTCCGCGCCCACAACCGCGACGACCATATTCCCAACCTGTACTTTGTCGGCGCGGGCACGCATCCGGGCGCGGGGATTCCGGGCGTGGTTGGGAGTGCGAAGGCAACGGCGGGGTTGATGCTGGAGGATTTGTTGTAGGGAGTGGGGTGGGACGGGACCTTCTGAGGCGAGAGTCTCTTAGAAACCGCCTGTCGGCTACCGACCCACAGGCAGACATCCGTCTTACTGAATTGTGCGCTTCACGAACCTCCGCCACCGGCGCTCAAGTCCTTCAGACGTGATTGGCGAACCGGGTTGGGCCCTGTCGAGCGACTTCATCCACCTGTCTATTTCAAGTGCCTTATCGAACGCCTTACCTTGTTTCGTAAGCTCACTATGCCGGATGACCAAGTCAGGTCGGCGGGATATGTCGATACCGTCACGTATGAGCGACTTGCGGGCCAAAAACTCGGCGAGGACGTAATGCGCCTCTGAGACTATGCGGTGCCACTCGCCGTCGTCGATGATCTCGTTTCCACCAGCGTCGTAAGTCCGAACGACTCTGCAAAACACAGACGGAAGATCCACAACGTTCCAATCAGACATGCCCAAATCATGCCACGTCGACCGCGCTCCGCCAATATCCGCCTTCTCCCAATTCCGGCCGCCGAGCGCTTATGCCGAACGCGGCTGCTTATGAGTTTGCGATCTTGTGTTCCGTCCCCGTTCATCGCGGGCGCAGTTGAGAAACGTATGTCTGTGCGCTTGCAACGGTTTCTCGACTTCGCTCGAAACCAACGAGGTGTGGGGCAGGCGCGGGATGCATGGCGGAGCGGCGGCGCTTTGCGCTGTCCCACCCCCTAGCCCCTCCCGCGCCCGGGAGGGAGAGGGACGGCGCGCATCTTCTTATCCCCTTGCGGGCAGAGCTGGGGGTGGGCATGAGCGGGGCATGACTGACGAATGGATTTCCCACCCCCCGGCCCCCTTCCGCACATCGGAGACGGCGCGATGAAAGCGCTGGCGGTCTATTGCGGGTCAGCGACGCCTGCCGATCCCGTTTATCTGGAGACCGCGCGCGCGATCGGGCGGGGGCTCGCCGAGCGCGGCATCACCGTCGTCTATGGCGGCGGGCGGCTGGGGCTGATGGGGGCGATCGCCGATTCCGCGCTGGCGGCGGGCGGCGAGGTGATCGGCATCATCCCGCAGGCGCTGGTCGATGCCGAGGTCGCGCATCGCGGGCTCACCCGGCTGGAAGTCGTGCAGACGATGCACGAGCGCAAGCAGCGCTTCACCGACCTGTCCGACGGGTTCCTGACGCTGCCGGGCGGCACCGGCACGATGGACGAATTATGGGAGGCGATGAGCTGGTCGCAGCTGGGCTATCACAGCGATCCGGTCGGGCTGCTCAACGTTGCGGGCTATTACGACCCGCTGATCGCGTTCGTCGACCGGATGGCGGACGTCGGCTTCCTGCGCCCGCAGCATCGCGACATCCTGATCGTCGACGATGACCTGGACCGGCTGATCGATCGGATGCGCGCCTATCGCCCGCACACCCCGATCGTGCGGATGACCAGCGCGCAGCTTTGAGCGCGCCCGCCCTTCCCAGCCGCGACGCGATCGTCGCGAGCGCGGGCGAGACGATCGCGCGCGGATCGCGCAGCTTTGCGGTGGCGAGCAAGCTGTTCGACCGGCCGACGCGCGAGCGGGCCTGGCTGCTCTATGCCTGGTGCCGGGCGTGCGACGACCTGGCCGACGGGCAGGACATGGGGCACGGGATGACGCGGGTGGTGGACCCGGCGGCGCGCCTCGCCCTGATCACCGAGCGCACCGAGCTGGCGCTGGCGGGCGAGGTGGTGGGCGATGCGGCGTTCGACGCGCTGCGCATCGTCGCCGCCGAGACACGGTTGCCGCACGCGATGGCGCGCGACCTGATCGCCGGCTTCGCGCTCGACGCCGCCGACTGGCGGCCGCAGAGCGAGGACGACCTGATGCGCTATTGCTATCATGTCGCCGGCGTCGTCGGCTGCATGATGGCGGTGGTGATGGGGGTGGACCCGCAGGACGAGGCGACGCTCGACCGCGCGTGCGACCTGGGGCTGGCGTTTCAGCTCGCCAACATCGCGCGCGACATCGGCGAGGATGCGGGCGCGGGTCGCTGCTATCTGCCCGCCGAGTGGCTGGCGGAGTTCGGCATTCCCGAGCGTGACGTCATGGCCCCCGCACATCGCGACGCGCTGGTGGCGCTGGCCGGACGGCTGACGACACGCGCCCAGCAATATGAGTTGAGCGCACGCGGCGGCACGCCCCGGCTGAGGCTGCGATCCGCCTGGGCGGTGCTGGCTGCGGCGGGGATTTATGGCGATATCGCGCGCGAGGTGGCGCGGCGGGGCGCCAGCGCGTGGGACCGGCGGGTGTTCACGTCGGGCCGGGAGAAACTGGGCTGGGTGGTGCGCGCCTATGCGATGGCGCTGGGGCGGCGGCGGTTTGCCGGGACGCAGCGCCCGCCCGAGCTGTGGACCCGGCCGCGCCGGCCCGGCGGCTGACCGCTTAGAGCGGTTCCCGATCCGAATGTATCGGATCGAGCGCTCTAAGTTGTTCTGTTAACGCATTTTCCAAGTCGTCAGATGATTTCACCTGACTTGAAAATGCTCTAGCCGGTGCGCGCCAGCCGCTGTGCCAGGAGAACCCCGATCAGCGGCGCGATGAAGGACCCGATCGCCATCCACAAGGGATGCGGGATCGCCATCAGGTTGAGCACATTGCCGGCCCATGCCAGCGCGAGCACGATCCACGCCGATGGCGACCAGCGCGACAGCCTGAGCGCGGCGTACGCGCCCGCCGCGCCGCCCACCAGATAGGCCAGCAGCACGATCAGCTTTGCCGGGACCGGAATCGATGCCGCGATCCGCGCGACTTCGGCGGCGTTGCGCATGTCGACGCCCGGCGGCGGCGGGTAAAGCATGTGGCCAAGCAACTGGACCAGCGTCGTCGCCAGTCCGAAAACCAGGATGCCGATGATCGTCCCGATGATCCTGCGTGCCATGCCGTCCCCCCACTCAGCCGACCGGGGCAGCATCCCGCAAAATCACACGGTGGGCAAGCGCAGACCCGCCGCGCCGATCAGCCGCGCGAGGCGCGCGCGACCTCGATCTGCGCCTGGCGTTCGGAGCGCTGCTGGCATGCGCCGGAGAGCATCGGATAGGCAAGGTCGGTGTGTCGCGGCAGCACCGCGGGCATCGCCGCCTGGCACTGCGCGATGCTCCGATAGACCACGGGCTCGATCCGCGCCTGCTGGCACCGCGCGCCATCGTCGGCACAGCCCATGACGGCGAGGATGTAGACGATCGGATCCATTGCGGACACTCCCTTCACCCCGACCAATGCCTGATGGGCCGAACGGTTCCGAAGCCGTGACGGCCCGATCGACCCGGGACTGGACAGACCGCATTGCAACTCGCGGCCTTTCCCCCCACCTTTAGCCGCAATGCCGCCCGATACCGCCAGCTCCGCCGACGCCGCCCGCGAACGGCCGCTGATCCCGACGATGCGCCGCTTCCTGCCCTATCTGTGGCCGCGGGACGCCCCGGCGCTGAAGGCGCGGATCGTCGGCGCGCTGGTGTTCGTGGTGATTTCGAAGCTGATCCAGGTCTATGCCGCGCCGTTCGCGCTGAAGGGCGCGGTCGACCGCATGTCGACCGACGATCGCGGGGCGGCGATGCTCGTCCTGCTGCTGGTGATCGGCTATGCCGCAGCCCGGCTGTTCACCGTCATGTTCGACAATCTGCGCAACGCGGTGTTCGAGCGCGTCGGGCAGGACGCGACCCGGCGGCTGGCGTCGAACGTGTTCCGCCACCTGCACCAGCTGTCGCTGCGCTTTCACCTGGAGCGGCGCACCGGCGCGATCACCAAGGTGGTCGAGCGCGGCACCAAGAGCATCGACACGATGCTGTATTTCCTGTTGTTCAACATCGCGCCGACCATCCTGGAACTGGGGCTGGTGCTGCAGATCTTCGGATCGCGCTTCGGCTGGTGGCTGGTCGTGCCGACGATGGGAATGGTGGTCTTCTACATCGCGTTCACCCGCTGGGTGACCGACTGGCGCGCCAAGCTGCGCGAGCGGATGAACGACCTGGACACCGGCGCGGTCGCGCATGCGGTCGATTCGCTGCTCAATTTCGAAACGGTCAAGTATTTCAACGCCGAAGCCCGCGAGGCCGCGCGCTACGAGCGCGCGATGACCGCCTATGCCAGCGCGGCGACCAAGTCGGAAAACTCGCTCGCCTGGCTGAACATCGGCCAGTCGGTGATCACCAACGCGATGCTGGGTTTCGGCATGGCGATGGTAGCCTGGGGCTGGTCGACCGGCCGGTTCAGCGCGGGTGACGTGGTGCTCGTCTCGACCCTGCTGAGCCAGCTGTTCCGCCCGCTTGACATGCTGGGCTGGGTCTATCGCACCATCCGTCAGGGGGTGATCGACATGGGCGCGATGTTCGACCTGGTCGATGCCCCTGCCGAGATCGTTGACGTGCCCGGCGCGCCCGATCTGGTGGTGTCACGCGGCGCGGTGCGGTTCGAGGATGTGCATTTCGGCTATGATCCCGACCGCGCGATCCTGAAGGGCATCGACCTGGAGGTGCCGGCGGGCAGCACGCTGGCGGTGGTCGGCCCGTCGGGCGCGGGCAAGTCGACGCTGGCGCGCATCCTGTTCCGCTTTTACGACCTCACCGGCGGGCGGGTGACGATCGACGGGCAGGATATCGCGCGGGTCACCCAGACCTCGCTGCGCCAGGCGATCGGCATCGTGCCCCAGGACACCGTGCTGTTCAACGACACGATCGGTTACAACATCGCCTATGGCCGCGAGGGCGCGGATCAGGCCGAAGTCGAGGCGGCGGCGCGCGGTGCCGCGATCGGCGACTTCATCGCCAGCCTGACCGACGGGTACGACACGCGCGTCGGCGAGCGCGGCCTGAAACTTTCAGGCGGGGAAAAGCAGCGCGTGGCGATCGCGCGCACGCTGCTGAAGAACCCGCCGATCCTGATCCTCGACGAGGCGACCAGCGCGCTCGACAGCCGGACCGAGGCCGAGATCCAGGATACGCTGGAGGCGATCGAGCGCGGGCGCACGACCATCGTCATCGCCCACCGGCTGTCGACGATCGTCAATGCCGACCAGATCGTCGTGCTCGACCAGGGCCGGATTGCCGAGCGCGGGACTCATGCCGAGCTGCTGCGGCGCGGCGGGCTCTACGCCGAAATGTGGAACCGCCAGGCATCCGAGCGCGAGGAGGCGCTGGCGGCCGCCGAATGAGATCAATTCCAGGAGAGATGAAGTGACCAACGATCGAACGTCGACGCGCGGCGCAAGCACCGCCGCCTGGACCGGACTGGCCGGAGTCGGGCTGGTCGGCGGCGGGCTGGCGCTGTGGTCGGCACTGGCGGCGCGCACCGCGACGCAGCTGGTGCCGACGGACGGACGGTTCATCGACGTCGCCGGCGCGCGGCTGCACTATACCGACCAGGGCAGCGGCCCGCCGATCGTGATGATCCACGGTCTGATGGGCCAGCTGCGCAATTTCACCCATTCGCTGACCGGGCGGCTGGCGCGCGACCATCGCGTCATCTGTGTCGACCGGCCCGGCTGGGGGCATTCGACGCTGACCGGCAGCACGCGACCCGGCATCGTCGCGCAGGCCGGCATGATCGCCGAGCTGATCGGTGCGCTGGGTCTGGAGCGGCCGTTGGTCGTGGGCCATTCGCTGGGCGGTGCGGTTGCGCTGGCGATGGCCGTCCATCATCCGGATCGGGTGGGCGCGCTGGCGCTGGTGGCGCCACTCGCCCGGCCACAGGACACGCCGCCATCGGTGTTTCGCGCACTTACCGCCCCGGCGGCGCTGCGTGGCCTGATCTCGTGGACGCTCGCGGTACCGGCGGGCACCTTTACCGGTCCGGCGACCGCGCAGGCGATCTTTGCCCCCGATCCGGTGCCGGCCGATTTCGCGACGCGCGGCGGCGGTGCGCTGGCGCTGCGCCCGCAAAGCTATCGTGCCGGCGCGTTTGAACTGAGCATCGCGCATGACGAGATGGCCGCGCTCGCTCCGCGCTATGCCGAGATCGGGGTGCCGGTCGCGATCCTCTATGGCCGCGACGACGCGGTGCTCGACGCGATCTATCACGGCGAGGAAGCCGCCGGGCAGCTGCCCGGGGCGACGGTCGAGCTGATCGCGGGCGGGCACATGCTGCCCGTCACCCGGCCGGATGAGACCGCCGCCTTCGTCCGAAGCGTCGCGGCGCGCATGGCCACGCGCTGAACACCCCGACATCGCGCCGTCCACAACAAAGTGGCGCGCGCGACCGGGAAAGGGGGTTGCCGCATCCGGGCGCGCGCGGGATAGCGACGGCAATGTCCGATCCGTTGCGCGTCCTTCAATCGACCTTCGGCTTCAGCGCGTTTCGCGGCGTGCAGGCGCAGGTGATCGATCGCGTGCTGGCGGGCGTACGGACGCTGGCGGTGATGCCGACCGGGGCAGGCAAGTCGCTCACCTATCAGCTGCCGGCGGTGATGCTGCCCGGAACGTGCGTGGTGATCTCGCCGCTGATCGCGCTGATGCACGACCAGCTCCGTGCCGCGCAGGCGCTGGGTATCCGCGCGGCCGCGCTGACATCGGTCGACACCAACCGTGCGGAGACGATCGACCGCTTCCGCGCGGGCGCGCTCGACCTGCTCTATGTCGCACCCGAGCGCGCGTCGGGCGACGGCTTTCGTCAGTTGCTCAATCAATCGCCGCTCAGCCTGTTCGCGATCGACGAGGCGCATTGCGTCAGCGAATGGGGGCATGATTTCCGCCCCGACTACCGGCTGCTCCGCCCGCTGATGGATGCATTCCCCGACGTGCCGCGGCTGGCGCTGACCGCCACTGCGGACCGGCATACGCGCGCCGACATCCTCGACCAGCTCGGCATCGGTGCCGACGGGTTGATCGTGGCCGGGTTCGACCGACCCAACATCCATTATGCGATCTCGCCGCGCGATTCCGCGGCGCGCCAGATCGCCGAGATCGTCCGCGCGACCGAGGGCCCCGGCATCGTCTACGCCCCGACGCGCAACGGGGTGGAGAAGCTCGCGGGCCAGATCGCGGCGCTGACCGGGCGGCCGGTGCTGCCCTATCATGCCGGGCTCGAACCGGCGGTGCGCGCGTCCAACCAGTCGGCGTTCGTCGCATCCGAAGACATGATCATCGTCGCGACCGTCGCGTTCGGCATGGGGATCGACAAGCCCGACGTCCGCTTCGTCATCCACGCCGCGCTGCCCAAGTCGATCGAATCCTATTATCAGGAAACCGGCCGCGCCGGGCGGGACGGCGATCCCGCGATCGCGCATCTGTTATGGGGCGCGGAGGATTTCGTCCGTGCGCGCCAGCGCATTGCCGAGGTCGAACCCGCACGCCACCCAGGCGAGCGCGCGCGCCTCGATGCGCTGGTGACGCTGGTCGAAACGCCGGGATGCCGACGCGCCGTGCTGCTGAGGCATTTCGGCGAGGACCCGCCCGAACGGTGCGGCAATTGCGACCATTGCCTCAACCCGCCGGCGGTTCGCGACGCGACCGAGCTTGCGCGCAAGCTGTTATCCGCAGCCTATCGCACAGGACAGAGCTTCGGCATCGGCCATCTCGAAAAGGTGCTGGTCGGCGGCCGCGATGAACGTATCGAGCGGCTGGGCCACGACCGCCTGTCGGTGCATGGCATCGTCGACGGCGCGGAGGCGTCGCTGCTGCGGCCGGTGGCGCGCGCATTGCAGGCCCGCGGCAGCCTGGTCGCCAACGAACATGGCGGGCTGATGCTGGCGGGCGACGCGCGCGCAATCCTGAAGGGCGAGGCCGAGGTCGCGATCATCGTTCCGCCCAAGCGCCTGCGCGCCGCCCGCGGCCGCGCCGGGGCAATCGCCGCGCCCGTCGGCAACCCGCTCTATGAGGCGCTGCGCAGCAAGCGTCGCGAGCTCGCCGCGGCTGCCGCCCTGCCCCCCTATGTCATCTTCCACGATTCGGTGCTGCGCGATATGGCGTTGCAGAAGCCCGCCTCGCTGGCCGAGATGGGGCGAATCAGTGGCGTCGGCGCGCGCAAGCTCGACGCTTATGGCCAGGCATTTCTCGACGTGATACGCACCGGCGCATGATCCCGTTCTGGCTCGCGATCCCGCTGGACCCGTTGCCGCGCGACGTGACCCGTTTCGTCGAGCAACATGAGAGCTGCGCGCATTTTCGGGGCGAAGAGCCCTATGATGCCGCGCGTGCCCGCGAACTTGAGCGCAAGATCGCACAGAGTTGCAGGGGTCTGGCGCGCAAACGGGCGCGTCTGGAATTGAAGTATCGGCGCAGCGCGACGGTTCAGGCCGTGCTCGCCGAACATGTCCTCGAGGATTGAATGCAGATCCGACCGATCGACCCTATGATAGCCGTCGCGCCTCAGGTGCAGGTCGGCGATCTGGTGCAGGTCGCCGCGCTCGGTTACCGCGCCATCGTCAACAACCGGCCTGACGATGAGGAGCCGGGTCAGCCCGATGCCGCCGCGATCCGCGCGGCCGCGGAGGCGGCGGGACTGCGCTATCATGCGATCCCGGTGACGCATGCCGGCTTTTCGCTGCCGCAGGTCGAGGCGATGATCGCCGTCCGCGCGGAGGCCGATGGACCGGTACTCGCCTTTTGCCGGTCGGGCACGCGCTCTTGCTATCTCTGGGGGCTGGCGGCCGCGCGCGAGGGCACGCCGGTCGCCGAGATCATCGATCTGGCTGCGGCGGCCGGCTACGACCTGTCGCCCATACAGCCGCTGCTCGATCAGCTTGCGCGAGGTTGATGGACGCCGCGCTGCTGCTCGGCTCGCTCGCCGCCATCCTGATGCTTGCGGCGATGGCGAGGGGTTTGGGCCTTGGCATTCCCGATCCACTCGACGAAGCGGCTGCGATGCGGGTGGCCGAGCAGACGGTGGCCGGCTTCGCCGCGCATTCGGTAGCGCTGGCGAAGGACAATCGCGCCGCCGTCGTCACGGGGATCGACGGCGACATCGTGTTGCTCAAGATGCTGGGCGCACGCATCGCGGCGAGGTATTTCCTCACGCCGCCGCATCGGCACGAGACGCCGGAGGGGATCGAGGTCGATAGCGGCGACCGGTGGTTCGGCCGCATCAAACTCGCCAGGCCTTACCCGACGGAGGTGAGCGAGTCCTGATCATTCATGTGCGGGTGAGATCATTCAGCCCGGCAAGACGCGGCGCGCGGGGTCGTCCACCTAAGGCGTAATGAAGTTAGGTCGACGCGCGCTCTAAAGACTTCCTCGCGACCCCGGCCACGTGCCGGGGTCCATGGGATGACGCGTCACAACCGTCGGGACTGCGCGGCGCAGAGGACTTCGGCACAAGACCGGGGAGACGAAGGTTGCTTCCGTGCAAAGTCATCATGCGCAAGGACATCACGGCAGTCGCGAGGCGCAAAGAAAAAGGGAGGCCGGTTTCCCGACCTCCCCAATTCGTTTCAACCCTTGCGGATTGATTACATGCCCGAACCCGGACCGTAGGTGATTTCCACCCGGCGGTTCTGCAGTTCACGCACGCCATCGGCGGTGTCCACGCGCGGACGGCTTTCGCCGAACGCTTCGGTCGTGATCACGCCGTCCGGAATGCCACGCGAGCTCAGATAAGCGCGGGTCGCATCGGCGCGACGCTGCGACAGACCGACATTGTAGCTCGCGGCACCCGACTTGTCGGCGTGACCGGCCAGCATGACCTGCGCATTGCCGCACGACTGATAGTTCGACACCGCGTTGTCGAGGATGCCGGCTGCCTCAGGCGTGATGTCCGACTTGTCCCATTCGAAGAACACGATGTACGGCCCCGGGGTGCAGACCACTTCCGGCGGCGGAGGCGGCGGAAGTGGTCTGCACC
>NZ_LSKG01000109.1:0-33494 GCF_001557005.1 Sphingomonas sp. CCH15-F11
CCTTCGGTGGTTCAAGGGGGTCAACGCGGCACGCGGGCCGGAGTGCCATCGTCGGATGCACGTTGGCGGCGATCGCGACGCGAAGTCCTTGCCCCCCCGCCGATCGCTGGTATAGGACCCGCCGACCGGCGGTGTCCCCTGCGGGCGTGGCGGAACTGGTAGACGCGCTGGATTTAGGTTCCAGTATCGAAAGATGTGGGGGTTCGACTCCCTTCGCCCGCACCAGCTTCGCCATGCGCCAAGCTGGACATCGTTCTTTAGAAATCCTGAAAGCGAAAGCCGAAGAATGCAGACTGTCGAGACGTTGAACGAAGGCCTGAAGCGCGCCTACACGCTGACCATCACCGCCGCCGACATCGACGCCCGCGTCGACGCCGAGGTGAAGCGCGTGGCGCCGCAGGTGCGGATGCCCGGCTTCCGCCCCGGCAAGGTGCCGGCCAACCTGGTCCGCAAGATGCACGGCGAGGCGATCGCCGCCGACGCGCTCAACACCAGCATCCAGGAAGGCATCCAGGCGCTGATCGCCAGCAACAAGCTGCGCCCGGCGATGTCGCCGTCGGTGTCGCTCGCGGGCGAATACGCCCCCGGCAAGGACGCCGAGATCAAGGTCGAGCTGGAGGTGCTGCCCGACGTGCCGACCCCGTCGATCGAGGGCATCAAGCTGGAACGACTGGTCGTTCCCGCACCCGAAGCGCAGGTCGACGAGCAGCTCGCGCAGATCGCCGGCAGCCAGAAGCGGTTCGACGATGCGCCGGAGGGGCACAAGGCCGCGACCGGCGACCTGGTCGTCATGGACTTTGTCGGGTCGGTCGACGGCGTCGCGTTTGAAGGCGGCACCGGCACCGACATGTCGATCGAAATCGGCTCGGGTCGCCTGATCCCCGGTTTCGAGGACCAGCTGGTCGGCGTGACCAAGGGCGAGGAAAAGACCATTCAGGTCACCTTCCCCGACGATTACGGCGCGAAGGAGCTGGCGGGCAAGCCGGCCGAGTTCGCGCTGAAGATCACCGACGTGCGCGTGGCGGGCGAGACGAAGATCGACGACGATTTCGCCAAGTCGCTTGGCCTCGAGAGCCTTGAGCAGCTTCGCGGGTTGCTGAAGGGCCAGATCGAGCAGGAGCTGAACGGCCTGACCCGCACCCACATGAAGCGCAAGCTGCTCGACCAGCTTGCCGCGTCGCATGATTTCGACGTGCCGCCGTCGATGGTCGATGCCGAGTTCGACCAGATCTGGCAGCAGCTTGTCCGCGAAGCCGAGCAAGAAGACGACAAGGATGCGGCGATGGCCGAGCTGGAGCGCGAGAAGGACGATTATCGTGCGATCGCGGTGCGCCGCGTGCGCCTGGGCCTGCTGCTTTCCGAAATCGGCCAGGCCAATGGTGTCGAGGTCAGCCAGGCCGAGATGAACCAGCTCATCATGCAGGCCGCGCAGCAGTACAACCAGAAGGACCGCGAGCGGTTCATCGAATATGTCCGCCAGGAGCCGATGGCCGCCGCCCAGCTGCGCGCGCCGCTCTATGAGGACAAGGTCGTCGACTTCCTGTTCGGCAAGGCCGAGATCGCCGAGCGTGAAGTGACGCGCGAGGAGCTGGAAGCCGCGATCGAGAGCGAGGAAGGCGCGATCCCGCACGTCCATGGCCCCGATTGCGACCATGACCATGATCACGACCACAAGCCGGTGAAGAAGAAGGCCACCGCCAAGAAGGCGGACGCCGCACCCGCCGAAGACGCGGCCAAGCCCGCGGCGAAGAAGGCGGCGGCCAAGAAAGCGGAAGACGCGGCCGAAGTCAGCGCGGACGCGCCGAAAAAGGCTGCGCCGAAGAAGAAGGCTGCCGCTGAAGCCCCGGCAGGCGACGCCGATGCCGCGCCCAAGAAGAAGCCGGCCGCCAAGAAGAAGGCCGACGCCTGATCCGGCGTTCGCGTCGCGCCGGAGCCGGGGGAGGGGTGTCGCCCGCCACCCCCGGCACCGTCGCCGGCGATGCGTTAACCCGCTTTTCGCGCCGATCGGCTATGCGGGTGTCGACATGAAGACGCGCACGCCATGACCGCCGCCGCGCCGCGTATCGCGGTGATCCTGCCTTGCTACAATGAGGAAGCGGCGATCGCGCAGACCATCGCCGGGTTCCGCCGCGCGCTGCCCGATGCGGCGATCTATGTCTACGACAACAACTCCGCCGATCGCACGGTGGAGGTCGCCCGCGCGGCCGGCGCGGTGGTCCGCACCGAACGAATGCAGGGAAAGGGCAATGTCGTCCGCCGCATGTTCGCCGATGTCGATGCCGACATCTATGTGATGGCGGACGGCGACGCGACCTATGACTCCGCGGCGGCGCCGGCGATGGTGCATCGGCTGGTCGACGAACAGCTCGACATGGTGGTCGGCGCGCGGATCAGCGACCACGCCGACGCCTACCGCCGCGGCCATGTGCTCGGCAACCGGATGATGACCGGCATTTTGGCGCGCCTGTTCGGGCGCAGCTTCACCGACATCTTCTCGGGCTATCGCGTCTTTTCGCGCCGCTTCGTGAAGAGCTTCCCGGTGCTGTCGGCGGGATTCGAGATCGAGACCGAGATCAGCGTCCACGCACTCGAGCTCAAGATGCCGGTGGGCGAAGTGCCGACCGCCTATTTCGCCCGGCCCGAAGGGTCGCAGTCGAAGCTCAGCACCTATCGCGACGGCCTTCGCATCCTGCGCACGATCACGACCCTGTACCGGATCGAGCGACCCCTGTGGTTTTTCGGCGGCTTCGGCGCGCTGCTGGCGTTGGCGGCGATCCTGCTCGCAATCCCGTTGTTCATCACCTTTTTCCAGACGGGCGAAGTGCCGCGTTTCCCGACCGCCATCCTGGCGACGGGGCTGATGATCCTGGCGTTCCTCAGCTTCTTTGCCGGGCTGATCCTCGACACCGTCGTACGCGGCCGGCGCGAGGTACGCAGATTGGCGTATCTCGCCCATGCCGCGCCGGGCAGTGCCGCGCCGGGCGCGCGCCCCCTTGCGCCGGCCGTCGCGAGCGCCGATGTAGGCGACTGCACCACCTGAGCGGGATTTTATGAACGACTTTCACGACCCCATGAGCGCCCTGGTTCCCATCGTCATCGAACAGTCGAGCCGCGGCGAGCGCAGCTTCGACATCTTCTCGCGCCTGTTGCGCGAACGCATCGTGTTCGTCACCGGCGGGGTGGAGGACCAGATGGCCTCGCTCATCGTCGCCCAGCTTTTGTTCCTGGAATCGGAGAACCCGAAAAAGGACATCTGGATGTACATCAATTCGCCCGGCGGGGTCGTGACGGCCGGCATGGCGATCCACGACACGATGAAATACATCCGGCCGCGCGTGGGCACGGTGTGCATCGGCCAGGCGGCATCGATGGGCAGCTTCCTGCTGGCCAGCGGCGAGCCGGGGATGCGGGTTGCGCTGTCCAACGCGCGGATCATGGTGCATCAGCCGTCGGGCGGCGCGCAGGGCATGGCGTCGGACATCGAGATCCAGGCCAAGGAAATCCTGCGCATTCGTCGGCGGATGAACGACCTCTACGCCAAATATACCGGCCAGCCGATCGAGAAGATCGAGGCGGCGATGGATCGCGATACCTTCCTGGAAGCGGACGAGGCCAAGGTGTTCGGGCTGGTCGATGAGGTCTATGACCGGCGCCCGCAGCCCGCCGAGGAAGGCGCGCCGAGCGCGAGTTGAGCTGACGGTCCGGCGGGCGGTGCCGGCATTCGCCGGCACGGCCGTGACCTCGAACGGGACGGGGTCTGGTTAAGCATCGTCGCCCACCGGATTTTGATGATTGCCCGTTTAGCCCCCGCGTGTAGACTGGCGGGTGGATGATCGCGCCTTCGGGTGCCAAGGATGGATTAGATGACCAAGTTGAGCGGTGGCGACTCCAAGAGCACGCTGTATTGCTCGTTCTGCGGCAAGTCGCAGCACGAGGTGCGCAAGCTGATTGCGGGGCCGACCGTCTTCATCTGCGATGAATGCGTCGAACTGTGCAACGACATCATCCGCGAGGAAACCAAGTCGGCGCTGATTTCCAAAAAGGACGGCGGCGTGCCGAGTCCGCAGGAAATCTGCGACGTACTCGACGATTATGTGATCGGTCAGAAGCGCGCCAAGCGCGTGCTGTCGGTGGCGGTCCACAATCACTACAAGCGGCTCAACCATGGCGCCAAGGGCGCTGACGTCGAGCTCAGCAAGTCGAACATCCTGCTGGTCGGCCCGACCGGGTGCGGCAAGACGCTGCTCGCGCAGACGCTGGCGCGCATTCTGGACGTGCCATTCACCATGGCGGATGCGACGACGCTGACCGAGGCGGGCTATGTCGGCGAGGATGTCGAGAACATCATCCTCAAGCTGCTCCAGGCGTCGGATTACAATGTCGAGCGTGCCCAGCGCGGCATCGTCTATATCGACGAGATCGACAAGATCAGCCGCAAGGCCGAAAATCCGTCGATCACCCGCGACGTGTCGGGCGAGGGCGTGCAGCAGGCGCTGCTGAAGCTGATGGAGGGTACGACCGCCAGCGTGCCGCCCCAGGGCGGGCGCAAGCACCCGCAGCAGGAGTTTCTGCAGGTCGACACGACCAACATCCTGTTCATCTGCGGGGGCGCGTTCTCGGGCCTCGAAAAGATCATCGGCGACCGGTTGCAGGGCAAGTCGATCGGCTTCGGCGCTTACGTCGCCGCGCCCGAGGAGCGCCGCACCGGCGAAGTGCTGCGCCAGACCGAGCCCGAGGATCTGCTGAAGTTCGGGCTGATTCCGGAATTTGTCGGCCGCCTGCCGGTGATCGCGACGCTCGAGGACCTCGACATTGACGCGCTGGTCAAGATCCTGACCGAACCCAAGAACGCGCTGGTCAAGCAGTATCAGAAGCTGTTCGACATGGAGACGGTCAATCTGGGCTTCACCGACGACGCGCTGGTGGCGATCGCCAAGCGCGCGATCGAGCGCAAGACCGGCGCGCGCGGGCTGCGCTCGATCCTTGAGGGCATCCTGCTCGACACCATGTTCGACCTGCCCAGCATGGACGGGGTGGACGAGGTGATCGTCGACAAGGACGTCGTGGATGGCCGCAAGGAACCCGTTCGCGTCTATGCCAAGAAGGAAAAGGCGGGCGGCGCCGCCTGAGCCGGGCGCGCCGACCCATTGGTGCGCCAGCGCGCGCGGCGCGTCGCATGAGCGCGGCATTATCGCCTATTTTCGTGCAGCGCGCGGGAATTGAAACTGCCGGTTGCTTTCCGTCGACAAATGCGAAACTATCGTGCGCAGGTGCCGGCGATCCGGCGACACCACCCCGGCGCGGCAGGATAACAGAACAGGCATCGCCGCCCCGACGATTGGGGAGAGCGCATGAGCTGTGTTTCGACGATCGATCATCAGGCCCGGCTGGATGTCCGCGAGCTGCTGAGCCGGTATTGCCAGTATATCGACCATAATCAGGGCGCTGCCTTTGCCGAGCTGTTCACGCACGATGCCGTGTTCGAACTGAGCGACGGCACGCGGCTGACCTCGATGGACGAATTTCGTCTGATCCCCGGCATGGTCTGGGAAATGGGCGGCGGCAAATGGCGGCACCAGATCACCAACGTCGTGATCGACCGCGGGGTGACCTATCGCGAGGTGACGGTGACCGCGACCGGCCTCGTGCTCGACTGGAACCGCGGCGGCGCGATGGCGAGCTGCTATGATTACCGGATCGAGGTGTGCCGCAGTCATGCGTGGCGCATCCGTAAATTCTATGGCGGCGAGGTCGGCAGCAACGTCGATACCGGCCCCTGCCATGCGTGGATGAACCCGCCGCCAAAGACGCTGGCCGACGTGCGCATGATCTGATCGGGGTTGACCCGTGGCCACGCGCCGAGCTGGCCGGGCTTTCGACCGATACAGAAAAGCTTGATCGCAGCGAAAGGGCCGGATCCCGATATTGCCTTTGGCGGTGCCGTCCCCCTAGATGCGGCACCGCCAACTGCTGGATTTGCCATGACCGCCACCCATTCGACCCGTATGCTCATCCTCGGCTCCGGCCCGGCGGGCCTGTCGGCCGCCATCTATGGCGCGCGCGCCGGCATGGCGCCGATCGTGGTGCAGGGCATCCAGCCGGGCGGGCAGCTGACCACCACCACCGATGTCGAGAATTATCCGGGCTTCCGCAACGTCATCCAGGGTCCCTGGCTGATGGAGGAGATGCAGGCGCAGGCCGAGCATGTCGGCGCGCAGATGATGTACGACACCATCGTCGAGATTGATTTGTCGCAGCGCCCGTTCCGGCTGAAGGGCGATGGCGGCACCATCTATTCGGGCGACGTGCTGGTGATCGCGACGGGGGCCCAGGCCAAGTGGCTGGGGCTGGAGAGCGAGGAACTGCTGAAGGGCAAGGGGGTCAGCGCCTGCGCCACCTGCGACGGCTTCTTTTATCGCGGCAAGAAGGTGGCGGTGATCGGCGGCGGCAACACCGCGGTCGAGGAGGCGCTGTATTTGACCAACCACAGCCATGACGTGACGCTGATCCACCGGCGCGACACGCTGCGCGCCGAGAAGATCCTGCAGCAGCGCCTGTTCGCCAACGAGAAGATCAAGATACTCTGGAACAAGGGCGTCGAGCGTTTCATCGATGGCGGCGGGCTGAAGGGCCTGGTCGGCATCGAATTGCGCGACACCCGCACGGGCGAATTGTCGACGATCGACGTCGACGGCGGCTTTGTCGCGATCGGTCACCATCCGGCGACCGAGCTGTTTCGCGGTCATCTCGACCTCGACGATGACGGCTATATCCGCGTGACGCCGGGAACGACGCGCACGAGCGTCGAGGGCGTGTTTGCGTGCGGCGACGTGATGGACAAGGTGTATCGCCAGGCGATCACCGCGGCGGGTACCGGCTGCATGGCCGCGCTCGACGCCGAACGCTTCCTGGCCGAAGCGGATTTCGAGGCGATCGCCGAAGCCGCCGAATAGGTCGGCCTCAATCCCTCAGCAGGTCGATCAGCTGCGCGGCGAGCCACGCCTTGTCGTTGGCGCGGGCGAAGCTGTGGCTCGCGGTGTCGCAGCGTCGTACCGGGGTTCGCGCACGCGCGCGCGAGAAGCGGCTGCCGCGCCATGCATCGGCAAAGGCGATCGCTGTGTTGTCGCCGCTGGCGAGCAGGATCGTGACAGGAACGTACGCGTTGCCCAGCCCGTCCGCCAGCGCAGCCAGGTGCGGTGAAGCCCTAGATTTCGTTTGAATTAACTTGCCTATACCTTTGATAGATTTATCAAAGTTCAATTCACCCCGGAGCGCCCGGCGCCACGTTTCGGGATCGCGCAGCCGTTGCGCATAGCGCGCGCGGATCGCCGCGCGTGCGGGAAGCGCGTCGCCATCGTCGCCGATCCACGGGTTGGCAAGCACGAGCGCGTCCAGCCCGGCCTGGCGATGAAACAGCGCGAGCGCCGTCGCAGCATCGCAATTGCCGAAGCCGACGATCCGCGCGACATCGGGTGTTTCACGACGAAAGGCGGCGACGGCGGCGGCGAGGTCGGGCGCACTGCCGGCGAAACCCGCGTTTTCGCCGCTCGAATCGCCGATGCCGCGTCGATCGTAGCGCATTACCGGATGTCCCGCGGCTGCCAGCGCAGCAGCCAGCGCCGCCATTCCACGGTGCGCGCCGGCGCGGATTTCATTTCCCCCCGACACGATCAGCAGGCCGGTGGAGCTTGCCGCCGCGATCGGCGTATCGATCGTTCCCAGCAGCGTTTCGCCCGCACAGGGAAACGCGATCACCCTTCGCATCGCCGCACCCATGCCGCGACGTCGGCGGCGATCCGTGCCGCCAATGCCGGGTCATTGCCCGGCTCTGCGCGCCGCCAGAGGGGCGCGCCATCGAATTTGACGTCGGCATCCCCCGGGTCGCTGGCCAGCCGTGCGATCCGCCGCGGGATGCCCGGTTCGGCAAAGGCCTCGGCCGGGTCGAACCCGCGGAGAAGGTTCCTTGAAACGACGGTTCCGGCAATCTCCACCCGATCGTCGCGGAACGCCATGTCGTCGACACTGCCCTTGCCCCCGCCGGCGAGCCACAGCCGGTGGAGGTCGCGAAGGACCTCGCGTCCCGCCTGCGGGCTCAGGTGCCAGCGGCCGTGGTGACTTGCGCTGACATCGAGCAGCGCGCCGCCGCGGATGCCGAGCGCGTAGGTCCGCCGTGCTTCCCCGGCCAGCCGCCCGCTCGCCGCCGCCATTGCCGCCACCAGATCGCGCAGCGTCAGGTCGGCGATATCGGCCGCGCTTTCGCCCTGTCCCGGCATATCGGGCAGGACGCTCGCAATGCCGTGCCCGGCAAGTGCACGCAGGATCGTGACCGTGAAGGTGCGGGTGCGATTGGCTTCCTCGAACAGCGGCAGCGCCGCAATCACGACCGGGCCGTCGGCGGGGCCGAAGCGCAACATCGCCTCGCGCCCGCCGGCCCAGTCATAATGGTCGATCACCCCGCGACCTTGGCAAGCGCGAAGCGGGTCAGCGATCCAAACGTCTCCAGCGTATCGCCGTCGACATCCTCATCGTCGATGATGATGCCCAGCCGGTCCTCGATTTCGGTCAGCACGCCGGCGACCGCCATCGAATCAAGCTCGGGCAGCGCGCCGAACAGCGGGCTTTCGGCCTCGAACGCCGCCGCGCGGTCCGCGCTCAGCCCCAGCACGTCGCGCAGGATGGCGCGAAGCTGGGTGTCCACATCGATCGTTCGTCCCGACGCCAAGTCCGCCGCCCTCCCAAGCAACCTGACCGCGCGCACTAATCGTCCGATCGCGGCTTGCCAAGCACCGCGCGCTTGCCGCGCCGCCGTGCCCGGTCCAGAAGCGGCAGCGCATGACGATCGCGCTCGACCCCGTTCCCCGTCCGATCGACCATCTCGCGCTGCGCGGTGCGGCGGGCGATGTCGCGCTGGTCGACCGTGCCGGGTCGCTCGATTTTGCCGGGCTGGAGCAGGGGGTAGGGCGGCTCGCCCACTGGCTGGCGGGGCAGGGGCTGGCGGCGGGCGCGCGGGTCGCGACCTGGCTCCCCAAGCACCGCGTCGCATGCCTGATGCCGCTGGCGGCGGCGCGCGCGGGCCTGGTCCACGTGCCCGTCAATCCGGTGCTCAAGCGCGCGCAGGTCGCGCATATCCTGGCCGACGGCGGCGCAGCGATGCTGGTGACGCAGGACAGCCGGCTGGCGGCGCTCGAGGCCGGCGACGTGCCCGCGGAATGCCGGGTCGCGAGCGAGGGCGAGGCCGAGGCGGCGCTGGCAACCGATGGCGATGCGCTGCCGCCGTCGGCGGCCGATCCGGACGCGCTGGTCGCGCTGATGTACACGTCGGGATCGACCGGCCGCGCCAAGGGGGTGATGCTGAGCCACGCCAATCTGTGGCTCGGCGCGATCAGTGTCGCCCACTATCTGAAGCTCGTGCCCGAGGATCGCGTGCTCGGCGTGCTGCCGCTGAGCTTCGACTATGGCCAGAGCCAGCTGCTGAGCAGCTGGGCGGCGGGCGCGCGGGTGGTGCCGCTCGACTATCTGACCGCGCGTGACGTCATCAAGGCGGTGGCGGTGCACGCGATCACGACGCTGGCCGGGGTCCCGCCGCTATGGGTACAGCTGCTCGATGCCGAGTGGCCGGCGGCGGCCGCGACGCAGCTCGGGCGGCTGACCAATTCGGGCGGGGCGCTCACCCCGGCGCTGGTCCGGCGGCTGCGTGCGCGCTTTCCGGCGGCTGACCTCTATCCGATGTACGGGCTGACCGAGGCGTTCCGGTCGACCTATCTCGCGCCCGAGCAGGTCGACGCGCATCCCGAATCGATCGGTCGCGCCATCCCCTTTGCGGAGGTGATGGTGGTGCGCGCCGACGGCACCCGCGCGGCACCGGGCACGCCGGGCGAGCTGGTCCATGCCGGGCCGCTGGTCGCCAAGGGCTATTGGCGCGACCCCGAGCGGACGGCGGCGCGCTTTCGCCCCGCGCCCGATTTCGCGGCGTCGGGGGGCATCGCGGTATGGTCTGGCGACACGGTGGTCGAGACCGCGGACGGGCTGCTGCGTTTCGTCGGCCGCGACGACGAGATGATCAAGACCGCCGGCAACCGCGTCAGCCCGACCGAGATCGAGGAGGCGGTGCTGGCCGGCGGGGAAGCGGTCGAGGCGGTGGCGCTGGGCGAACCCGACGACCGGCTGGGCCAGGCGATCCGCGTGATCGCGCGCGCCGACGGCGATCCGGCCGAGGCGGAGGCGCGACTGCGCGCAAGGCTGGCGCGCGAGCTGCCGATGTTCATGCAGCCACGGCAATATGAATGGCGCAACGCCCTGCCGCGCAACGCCAATGGCAAGATCGACCGCGTGGCATTGAAGACGGGGCGATCGGGGGAGGTGACGTCATGAAGCCGATGGGGCCGGTTCCGCCGGAATTCGCGGATGGCGACGTGCTGACGCTGGGCGGTCGTGCCGCGACGGCCTGGGCGGCCGAGGCCGGCACGCCCTGCTTCGTGTATGATTTCGCCGTGATCGAAGCGCGGATCGCGGCGCTTCGTGCGGCGATGCCCGCGGGGCTGGACGTGCATTATGCGATCAAGGCAAACCCGTTCGGGCCGCTGCTCGACGCGATCGCACCGCGGGTCGACGGTCTCGACGTCGCCTCCGCGGGCGAAATGGCACGCGCGCTCGCGGTCATGCCGGCGAGCGCGATCAGCTTTGCCGGGCCGGGCAAGCGCGATGACGAGATCGCGGCGGCGATCGCCGCCGGCGTGACGCTCAACCTCGAATCCGAAGGCGAGGCGGCGCGCGCACTGGCGATCGCGCGCCGCGTCGGGGTCGCGCCCCGGCTGGCGGTGCGGGTCAATCCCGATTTCGAGCTGCGGGGATCGGGTATGCGGATGGGCGGGCGCGCCTCGCCCTTCGGCGTCGACGCCGATCGCGTGCCGGCGCTCGTCCGCCAGCTGATCGCCGAAGGGGCCGACTGGCGCGGCTTCCACGTCTATGCCGGCTCGCAGGCGCTCGACGCCGATGCGATCGTCGAGATGCAGGCGCAGACGATCGCGCTTGCCGCGCGGCTGGCCGACGCGGCGGGTGCGGCGCCGCCTCTGGTCAACCTGGGCGGCGGCTTCGGCGTGCCCTACGCGCATGGCGACGCGCCGCTGGCGATCGACCGGGTGGGCGACGCGCTGGCCCGCGCGCTCGCCGGACGGCCGGCCGCGCTGACGTCATCGCGCTTCGCGATCGAGCTTGGCCGCTGGCTGGTGGCAGAGGCGGGCGTCTATCTGACGCGCGTCATCGACCGCAAGGAAAGCCGGGGCGAGACGTTCCTGGTGGTCGACGGCGGGCTGCACCACCAGCTCGCCGCGAGCGGCAATTTCGGCACCGTGGTACGACGGAACTATCCGATCGCGATCGCCGACCGCATGCGCGCCGCGGCGGCGGAAACCGTGTCGGTCGTCGGCTGCCTGTGCACCCCGCTCGACCGGCTGGGCGACCGCGTCGCGCTGCCCCCCGCGGTGCCGGGCGACATCATCGCCATCTTCCTGGCCGGAGCCTATGGCGCGACCGCCAGCCCCGCGGCGTTTCTGGGCCACCCGCCGGCCGCGGAAATCCTGGCCGGTGCGGCCGGCGCGGCGGATGTCCCAACCGGGAACGCTGAACCGTAATTTAACCTCTTTCTCGCATAGCGGAGCCTGATCCCGCGTCCTACCGCTGCGTTGCGGTCGGCCATGTGCGTATCAGGAGGAAGCGATCCGTGAAGCGTTCGATGACGTCCATCAGCCTGGTTTCGATCGCCGCGCTGGCATCGTCGTGCACCACGGGCACCCGGCCCCAGCTGCCCCCCGCGGCGTTCGTCGCCGCCAATGAGCAGCCGGGCGAGGAATATATCATCGGGCCGCTGGACCAGCTCAACATCTTCGTCTGGCGCAATCCCGAACTGTCGGCCAAGGTCCAGGTGCGCCCCGATGGCCGCATCACCACGCCGCTGATCAGCGAGATGCCCGCGGTCGGCAAGACGCCGGCGATGCTGGCCGACGACATGAAGATCGCGCTGTCGCAATATATCAACCAGCCGCTGGTTTCGGTGATCGTCGAGAATTTCTCCGGCACTTACAGCCAGCAGGTGCGGATCGTCGGCGCGACCGAAAAGCCCGCATCGATCCCGTACCGCGCCAACATGACGCTGCTCGACGCGATGATCGCGGTCGGCGGGCTGTCCGAATATGCCGCGGGCAATCGCGCCCGGCTGGTCCGCTTCGACAAGGATTCGGGCAAGCAGAGCGAGTTCGGGCTGCGTATCGGCCGACTGCTGAAGGACGGCGATACGCGCGCCAATGTCCGCCTCGAACCCGGCGATGTGATCATCATCCCCGAAAGCATGTTCTGAAGGGGCCGGCCGCGTGGGTAGCATTTACGAGGAAGTCCGCCTTGCCCTGCACGGCATCTGGACGCGGCGCTGGATCGCGCTCGCGGTGGCATGGGGCGTGTGCCTGATCGGCTGGGTCGCGGTCAGCCTGATCCCCAACCAGTATCAGTCAGTCGCGCGCGTCGTCGTCGAGATGCGCAACATCCTGCCCGCCGAAACGGTGGCGTCGGGGCAGGCCGAGAGCGCGCGCAACCTGGACCGCGTGCGCCAGACGCTGACATCGGTCAGCAACCTGGAAAAGGTCGTGCGCGGCACCGCGATCAACGCCACCGTCAAGTCGCCGGGCGACCTGAACGCGCGCGCGGCCGAACTGCAGCGGGTGATCAAGGTCACGGCGCTGCAGGACAACCTGTTCGAAATCTCCGCGACGGTGTCGGACGGGGCGCTGGGCGTCGACAATTCCGCACGCATTGCGCAGGCGGTCGTCACGAAGATGATCGAGATTTTCGTCGACGAAAATCTCTCCGGCCGTCGCAACGACACGCGCGAGGCGCTGAAGTTTCTCGACGACCAGATCGCCGATCGGCAGCAGCGGCTGCAGGATGCCGAGGAACGCCGGTCGAGCTTTGCCAACCAGTATCTGTCGACGCTGCCGGGCACAGGCACGCTGACCGAGAGGGTGTCGGCCGCGCGCAGCCAGATCGCGCAGGTCGAAAGCGACCTTGCCGGGGCGCAGAGCAGCCTCAATTCGGTCAACGCGCAGCTCGCGGGGACGGGATCGACCTCTGCAGGCGCGGGGGGAACCGCGATCGCCGGCCCCGCACGCGCGCGCCTGGCTGCGATCGAAGGCCAGATTGCCGAGGGTCGTGCGCGCGGGTGGACCGCGTCGCACCCCGACATGGTGGCGCTGGCCAACCAGCTTGCTGCTGCGCGCGCCGCCGCGCAGAACGAGCCGCTGAATGCGGGTGCCGCCGGCGGCGCCAATCCGCTGTTCCTCCAGCTGAAGTCGATGCAGACCGACCGCAGCGCGCGCGTCGCCGAACTGACTCAGCAGCGCGACACGCTGCGCGGCCAGATCGCGCTCCTCGAGGCGAAGCTCGCCGCCGATCCGCAGGCCGCGTCGGAACAGGCGCAGATCGACCGCGAGATTGCAGCGATGAAGGCGCAATATGATCGGCTGCTCGACGACCGCGAGCAGATCCGGCTCCAGTCGCAGGTCCAGAATCAGACCGATGCGACCAAGTTCAGCGTGATCGACGGTCCGTCGCTGCCCGCGACTCCGACATCGCCCAACCGGCCGCTGCTGCTGACCGGCGTGCTGGTGCTCGGGATGGCGGCGGGGGTCGCGGCGGCATTCGGCATGAGCCGTATCCAGACGACGTTCCCCACCGCCGCCCGGCTCGCGGCGGCCAGCGGCCTGCCGGTGATCGGATCGATCGGCGAGGTCGTGTCCGCCGCGCAGACCACGCTGCGCCGCAAGCGTCTTCGCCAGTTCGCGGGGGCCATCAGCGGCCTGGGTTTCGTGTTCATGACCTTGCTGGCGGCCGAAATCCTCCAGCGCGGGCCGGGCGCGTGAAGGGGAAGCCGAGATGAACGACCACAGCCCCCGGCGCCTGAAGGGATCGCTGATCGAACGCGCCGCCGAGCATTTCGGCCTGGAGGCGGAGACGCTGGCCCCGGTCGCGGCGCTGTCGCCCGCGGCGTTCGACATTCCGCCGATGCCGGTCATCGCGCCCGCGCCGGCGACCGTGCCCGAGCACAGCGCCAAGCAGGCGGCACCCCGCCCGGTATCGCGGCGATTTGCCACCATCGACCGCGCGCGCCTGGCTGAACAGGGCATGCTCGTGCCGGGCGGTCCGGTCGACGTGCTGGCCGAGGAATTCCGCCTCGCCAAGCGTCAGCTGCTGCTGACCGCGCGCGCCGCCGCGGGCAAGAATGCCGACCGCGCGCGCATGGTGCTGGTCTGCTCGGCCCGGCCCAACGAGGGCAAGACCTTCTGTGCGACAAACCTCGCCATCTCGATGGCGGCCGAGCGCGATGTCGAAATCCTGCTGGTCGATGCGGACCTGGCCAAGCCCGACATCCTCGACCGGCTCGGGATCGACGCGGGGCCGGGCCTGCTCGACGTGCTCAATGATCCCGCGCTCGATGCCGAATCCTGCGTGACCGAAACCGACATCCCCAAGCTGAGCGTGCTGGGTGCGGGCACGCGGTCGGCCAACGACACCGAGTTGCTGGCGAGCGAACGCGCGCGGCGCGTGCTCGACGCGCTGGCCACCGCCAATCCCGACCGCATCGTGATCTTCGATTCGCCGCCGATCCTGTCGGCCTCGCCCGCTTCCGTGCTCGCGTTGCACGTCGGCCAGGCGATGATGGTGGTGCGCGCCGATCGCACGACCGAAAGCGATATCCGCCAGGCGGTCGCGCTGCTCGACGGGTGCGAGCATATCCAGCTGCTGCTCAACGCGGCGACCTTCATGTCGGGCGACGGCCGGTTCGGCAGCTATTATGGCGAGGAGCTGGCAGGATGATCCGCGCCGCGCTCATGGCTGTGCTGGCCGCCTTGCTGTGGCCCGCCGCCGCACATGCCCAGGATGCCGACCGTAGGGTCAGCGTCTCGCCCTATATCGAGGCGGGGCAGGTGCTCGTCGCAGAGCTGGATGATGACGGCGACGTGCTCACCTATTCGACGATCGCGGTCGGGATCGACGCGGTCGCCCGCACGCGCCGTGTCGAGGTGCAGGTCAGCTATCGCTTCGAGCAGCGGATTTCGTGGGACGACGACCTGAACGACGGCAGCATCCATTCGGGGCTGGCGCGCGGCGCGCTGCTCGTCGCGCCGGGGCTGACGGTCGAAGGCGGGGCGATCGCGACGCGCGGTCGATCCGACATCCGGGGTGCCGCGCCGGGCAATCTGGTCGGCAATGTCGACAACATCGCCCAGATCTTCTCGGCCTATGCCGGCCCGACGCTGGAAAAGCGTGTCGGCCCGGCAAACCTCAACGCGCTGTACCGCTTCGGCTATACCAAGGTTGAAAGTCCGGGGTTCGAGGGCGTGCCGGGCGGCCTGCCGCCGCTCGACAATTTCGACGAATCGACCAGCCATCTGGCGCTGGCGAGCATCGGCACCCGCGCGGGCACCCTGCTGCCAATCGGGCTGACGCTGAGCGGGGCATGGCAGCGCGAGGACGCGAGCCAGCTCGACCAGCGGTTCGAGGGCAAGTATCTGCGCGGCGACATCGTCGTGCCGGTCAGCCGCACCGTCGCGCTGGTGGCCGGCGCGGGCTACGAGAACATCCGGATCGACCAGCGCGCGGCGCTGATCGACCCGGCGACCGGCTTTCCGGTGACCGACCGCAACGGCCGCTTCGTCACCGACCCCGCATCGCCCCGGCTGATCGCGTTCGATTTCGACGGCATTTTCTGGGATGCGGGCGTGGTGTGGAAACCCAGCCCGCGCACCGTGCTGGAGGCGCGGGTCGGCGAGCGGTACGACTCGCTCACCTATATCGGTTCGCTCAGCTGGCAGACCGGGCCGGGATCGGGGCTTCAGGTCGGCGTCTATGACGGCATCCAGGGCTTCGGCCGCCAGCTGAACAGTGCGATTGCCGAACTGCCGACCAGCTTCGTCGCGGGCGACGATGCGTTCGGCGACAATTTCAACGGCTGCGTGCTGGCGCAGGGCAACGGATCGGGCGGTATCGGCGGCAATGGTGCCAATGGCGCGCTAGGCGGCTGCCTCAATTCCGCGCTCCAGTCGATCGCCACCGCCAATTTCCGGGCACGCGGATTCGACGTGGTCTATGCGATCAATCGTGCGGCGACCCGCGTCGGCTTTGGCGGCGGCTATGCCCGGCGACGCTTCTATGCGCCCGATCTGACGCAGGGCTTCACCGTCGACGGCACGGTCGACGAAAGCGGCTATATCCAGGCGTTTGCCGCGACCGCGCTGGACAGCCGGTCGGGCCTGACCGCGACGGTGTATTTCAACTATTATTCGAGCGGCATCGCCTTCACCGGCGATGTCACGGGCGCGGGCGCGCAGGCCAGCTATTCGCGCAGCTTCGGCCGGCTGGGCGCCACCGCGGCGCTGGGCCTTTACAGCTTCGATCAGGAAGGCGGCGACAGCGACCTGGTCGGCCAGGCGCTG
The DNA here is from genome assembly GCF_001557005.1 of Sphingomonas sp. CCH15-F11. Lineage (NCBI taxonomy): Bacteria > Pseudomonadati > Pseudomonadota > Alphaproteobacteria > Sphingomonadales > Sphingomonadaceae > Sphingomonas > Sphingomonas sp. CCH15-F11. The sequence continues at coordinate 16,482 of NZ_LSKG01000109.1, forward strand.
GTCGGCCTGGGATATCGGTTCTGATCCGGGTCACGCGGCCCAGGGAGACGCAAGGATGTATGACACCCATTATGGATTGAGCGGCCGGCCATTCGCGCTGACCCCCGATCCGTCCTTCTGGTTCGAGACCGCCACGCACAAGAAGGCGATGGCGTATCTCGGCTATGGCCTGAGCCAGAGCGAGGGCTTCATCGTCATCACCGGCGAACCGGGCACCGGCAAGACGACGCTGGTCGGGCATCTGATGGCGCGGATCGATCCCGAACGGCTGAACGTCATCCGCATCGTGACGACCCAGGTCGATCCCGGCGACCTGCTGCACCTGGTCGCGGCGGGGCTGGATGTGCTTTCGGCGGGGATGACCAAGTCGCAGCTGCTGTCGGCGATCGAGCGCGGGCTGCACGCGGTCGCGCGCACGGGCAAGCGCACGCTGCTGATCGTCGATGAGGCGCAGTCGCTGCCGATCGAATCGCTCGAAGAATTGCGGATGTTGTCCAACTTCCAGGTGGCCGGCCATTCGCTGCTCCAGATCTTCCTGCTCGGCCAGCCCGAGTTCCGCCGCCTGCTCAACTCGCCGCGGCTCGAACAACTGCGCCAGCGCGTCATCGCCATCCATCACCTGGGGCCGATGGAGCCCGAGGAAGCCGCGCCCTACCTGATCCATCGCCTGTCCAGGGTCGGCTGGAACGGGCGCCCCGACTTCACCGAGGCGGCGGTCGCGGCGATGTATGAATGGGCGGAGGGCATCCCCCGCCGGCTCAACATGATCGCCAATCGCGTGATGCTGCTCGGCGCGGTCGAGGGGATCGAGCAGTTCGAGGATACTGACGTCGAAACCGTCGCCGCCGAGCTGAGCGAGGATGCGGGCGCAACCGATGACGATGCGGCCGAGCCCGCGTCTCTGCCGCTGACGGGCGTACCGGTCGCCGACGAACCGCGCCCGATGCGCGCGGCCGCCGACCCGACGCCGCCCAAGCTGGCAGAAATCGTCGCCCGGATCGAGGCGATGGAGGCGCGGATGGACGAACAGGACGCCGCGCTCCGCCGCGTGCTCGCGCTGCTGGTCGACTGGGTCGAGGGCGATCACCGCCGGATCGACCTGACGTCGCTGCGCGGTTCGGCGGCCTGAGCCCGGTCGCCGCGATGCTGCACGATCCCACGCTGGGCGATGTCCGTGTCGTCAACGGCATGTCGGTCGATATCGAGGATTGGTTTCAGGTCGGCGCGTTCGAGCGCGTGATCGATCCGGCCGACTGGGACGCGCTGGAACCGCGTGTCGAGCGTAACACCCACGCCGTTATCGACCTGTTCGCCGAGGCCGGGGTCAAGGCGACCTTCTACACGCTCGGCTGGGTTGCGGCGCGCTATCCGGCGATGATCCGTCGGATCGTAGCGGAAGGGCACGAGCTCGCCAGCCATGGCTGGGCGCACGCCCGCGTGTTCACGATGAACGCTGACGCATTTCGCGACGACCTGGCACGTGCGCGCGCGGCGCTGGAGGATGCGGGCGGCGTGGCCGTCACGGGCTATCGCGCACCGTCCTTCTCGATCGATCCGCGCACGCCCTGGGCGCACCGGGTGCTGGCGGAGCAGGGCTATGCCTGTTCCTCCAGCGTCGCGCCGGTGCGCCACGACCATTATGGCTGGCCCGACGCACCGCGCCGCGCGCATCGGCCGCTCGCCGATTCGCCGCTGATCGAGCTGCCGATCACCACCGCGCCGTTTCTGGGGAAGGATACGCCCACCGGCGGCGGCTTTTTTCGCCTGTTTCCGGCCGCGCTGACCCACCGGGCGATTCGTCGGTGCAACGCCGATGACGCGCAGCCGGCGATCTTTTACTTCCACCCCTGGGAAATCGATCCCGATCAGCCGCGCGTGGCCGACGCGCCGCTCCGGTCGAAGCTGCGCCATTACAGCCGGCTCGGCGCGATGCGGGGCAAGCTGGCGACGCTGCTTGCAGGGCATCGCTGGGGGCGGGTCGATGCGGTCGCCGCGCGGGAAGCGGCGCGGCTGGCATGAACATGGCCTTGATCGAGCGCCCAGTCGCCGTGCGCGCGGCGACGCCGGGCGAGGCCGCGCGCGTGACCGAATTCGTCGACGCGCACCCCGATGGCACGCCATTTCACCTGCCGGCGTGGAACGAGGCGGTCGCGCAAGGCTGCGGCCAGCGCGCGCACCTGCTGATCGCCGAACATGGCGACGGCTCGCTCGCGGGCGTGCTGCCGCTTACCGAAATTCATTCGCCGCTGTTCGGCCGCGCGCTGGTGTCGACCGGGTTCGCGGTCGGCGGGGGGGTGCTGGCGGGGGGCGCCGGGGTCGCACGCGACCTGGCAACGGCGGCGTGGGCGCTGGCAGAACGGCTGAGCTGCCCCTCCGTCGAACTGCGCGGCGGCGATGCGCCCGGGGCGAAGTGGCAGGTCGCGAGCGGCCACCATCTCGGCCATGTCCGCGACCTTGCCGCCGACGATGACGCCGAACTGCTCGCCATCCCGCGCAAGCAGCGCGCCGAGGTGCGCAAGTCGCTCGATTTCGACCTTGAGGTCGCCGTCGGCGCGGACGCGCGCGCGCGGCGCGAGCATTATGCGGTCTATGCCGAATCGGTGCGCAACCTGGGCACGCCGGTGTTTCCCGCTTCACTGTTCGCCGAAGTGCTCGACCGTTTCGGCGACGCGGCCGACATCCTGACGGTGCGCCATCGGGGCGTGGCGGTGGCGAGTGTGCTCAGCCTTTACTGGCGCGGCACGGTCTATCCCTATTGGGGCGGGGGCACGCATAGCGCGCGGGCGTTGCGCGCCAATGACCGGATGTACTTCGCGCTGATGGGGCATGCACGCGCGCGGGGGTGCACCCGGTTCGACTTCGGCCGGTCGAAGGTCGGCAGCGGCCCGGCGGCGTTCAAGAGGAATTGGGGATTTGCCGGACAGCCGCTCACCTATTTCACCCGCACCGCCGATGGCGCCGCGCCGCGTGAAATCAATCCGCTGAGCCCGAAATACCGCTTGCAGATCGCGGCGTGGCAGCGGCTTCCCCTCCCGGTCGCCAATGCGATCGGCCCGTGGATCGCGCGGGGGCTGGGGTGAGCGCCCAGGTGAGCGGCGACATCCTTTTCCTTGCGCATCGCGTGCCGTGGCCGCCCGATCGCGGCGACAAGATCCGGGGTTACCATCTGCTCCGCCATCTCGGCGAACGCGCACGCGTGCACCTGGTGGCCTTTGCCGACGACGCGGCCGACATGGGTGCGACGGCCGCGCTGGCCGACCTTGCCGTCAGCACCATGATCATCCCGCGCACCAAATCGCGCGCACGAGCGGCGGTGGAGGCGCTGGCACAGGGGCGCCCGGTATCGCTGACCGCCTTTGCCGATCCGCGCGTGACGGCGGCGGTCGAGGCGGTGACGTCACGCACGCCGGTCGGTCGGGTGTTCGTGTTCTCCGGCCAGATGGCGCAGCACGTTCCCGCCGGACATGCGCCGGTCATGGATTTCGTCGATGTCGATTCGGCCAAGTTCGCCGACTATGCGCGCGCCGCCCGCTGGCCGCTGCGCTGGCTCTACGCGCGCGAGGCCCGGCTGCTCGGTGCCTATGAACGCCGCGTCGCGCAGGCGGCGACCGCCAGCCTCTTCGTCAGCGACGCCGAGGCGGCCTTGTTCAGCGATCTCGGCGGCATCGGCCGCATCGTCGCGGTCGAGAACGGCATCGATACCGATTTCTTCGACCCCGCCGCCCAATTCGACCCGGTGGCGGCGGACGGGCCGCTGATCGTCTTCACCGGCCAGATGGACTATCCGCCCAACATCGAGGCGGTCCGGTGGTTCGCGCGCGACATCCTGCCGCTCGTGCGGCGGCGCCATCCGGACGCGGGCTTCGCGATCGTCGGCCGCCAGCCCGGTGAAGCGGTGCGCGCGCTGGCCCGGCTGCCCGGCGTGACGGTGACGGGGGCGGTCGCCGATGTGCGCGGCTGGCTTGCCGCCGCCGCGGTGGTGGTCGCGCCGCTGCGCATCGCGCGCGGCGTGCAGAACAAGGTGCTGGAGGCAATGGCGATGGCGCGCCCGGTGGTCGCATCGACCGAAGCGGCGACGGGTATCGACCATGCCGGCACGCTGCGCGTCGGGGCCGGCGCAACGCGAATCGCCGGCGCGATCGGTGACCTGCTCGACGATCCTGCCATCGCGGTCGCGCTGGGCCAGGCGGCGCGCCGGCGGGTACAGACGCGCTATGCCTGGCCGGCGCGGCTCGCCCCGCTCGACGACCTGCTGGGGCTGGCGCCGGCCGCCGCGGATGCCGCCGCATGACGATGGTCGCGCCGATCGTCGCCGCCCCCGCCATCGCGGTGCGCTGGCGCGTGCATCTCGGCGCGCTCGCCGCAACCTGGGCGGGGCTGCTGATCCTCTTTGCGCACGACGTTCGCGATCTGGCGGTGATCTATTGGGAAAGCACAACCTTCGGCCACTGCCTGTTCGTCGCGCCGATCGTCGGCTGGCTGGCGTGGCAGCGCCGTCGCGAGCTCGCGCGGCTGACCCCGACCGGCTGGCTTGCCGGGCTGGTGCCGATGGCGCTCGCCGGCGCGCTCTGGGCCCTGGGGGACATTGCGGGCGTCGCCATCGTCCGGCACGTCGCACTGGTGGCGATGCTGCAATCGGCGGTACTCACCCTGCTCGGCCCACAGGTAACGCGCGGGTTGCTCTTTCCGCTCGGCTACATGTTCTTCCTCGTCCCGTTCGGCGAAACGCTCGAGCAGCCGATGCAGGCGATCACGGTCCGGCTGGTCATGGCGCAGCTGCAGCTGATCGGATTGCCCGCGATCAACGACGGGGTGCTGATCACCACCCCCCACGGCTATTTCGAGGTGGCTGAGGCGTGCTCGGGCAACAAGTTCCTGATCGCGATGATCGCCTATGGCACGCTGGTCGCCGGGATCTGCTTTGCCAGCTGGCGGCGGCGGGCGGCGTTCATGGCGGTCGCGCTGGTCGTACCCGTGCTCGCCAACGGCGTGCGCGCGGCGGCGACGATCGGCGCGGCGTCGGTCGTGGGCGTCGAGGCGGCAACCGGGCTCGACCATATCGTCTATGGCTGGGTCTTCTTCGCGCTGGTGATGGCGGGCGTCATGGCGATCGGCTGGCGCTGGTTCGATCGTGATCCCGATGCCCCGGCGTTCGACCCCGACGCGCTGCCGCCGGTGCGCGGGCCGCGGCTCGTCCTGCCGATGGCGGCGGCGGGCACGATCGCACTCGCGGTGTTCGCGGCGGGCCTGGCGTACAAGGTCGGACATCGCGCCGACGATCTGCCCGCGCAGCTCGATCTGCCGCAGGTACCGGGCTGGACCCGCGTCAATCTGAGCCGCGCGGCACCGTGGCAGGCGCATTACCCGACCGCCGATCACCGGCTCATTGGCCGCTATGCAGATGCGCGCGGCCGCACCGTCGACCTGGCGATCGCGGTCTATGCCGGCCAGCGTGACGGGCATGAACTGACCGCGTTCGGCCAGGGGGCAATCGCGGAGAATGATCGCTGGGTCCGCGTTGCCGACCTGCCCGACCTGGCGGGGGGCAGGGCGATCCGGATGACCGCCGCCGGTCCGGTGGAGCGCGAGACGGTGACATGGTATCGCATCGGCGATGTCGTCACCGCCTCTCCGACCCGCGTGAAGCTGGAAACGCTGAAGCTCAAGCTGACCGGCGGGCCGCAGCGCGCGGTCGCGGTGCTGGCGTCGGCCGAGCGGCAGGGGCAGGACAGCCGCGCCGCGCTGACCGACTTCCTGGCCGCGGCGGGGCCGGTCGATCGCCTCGCGGATCGCGTCACGAGCGGTGCGCGCTGATGTGCGGTATCGCGGGGTTGTTCTACCCCGGCACGCCCAAGCCGATCGAGCCGGCGCGGATCGCGGCGATGACCGATGCGCTCGCGCATCGCGGGCCGGACGGATCCGGGGTCTGGGCGGCGCCCGGCATCGCGCTCGGCCATCGCCGCCTCGCGATCATCGACCTGGGCGGCGGCGCGCAGCCGATGGCGAGCGCGGATGGCGACCTCGTCACCGTGTTCAATGGCGAAATCTATAACTTCCGCGAGGTGCGTGCCGAGCTGGCGGCGCTGGGCGCGCATTTCCGGACCGACAGCGATACCGAAGTGCTGCTGCACGGTTGGCGCGCGTGGGGGCCGGACATGCTGGCGCGGCTCAACGGCATGTTCGCGCTCGCGCTGTGGGACAATGCGCGGCGGCAGCTGTTCCTGGCGCGCGACCGGATGGGGGTGAAGCCGCTCCATTATATCGAGCTGGCCGATGGCGCGATCGCCTTTGCGTCCGAACTCAAGGGCCTGCTCGCTCACCCGCTCGTCCGGCGCGAAGTCGATCCACGCGCGATCGAGGACTTCATGGCACTCGGCTATGTGCCCGACGATGCGAGCTTCGTTGCGGGGGTGCGCAAGTTGCCTGCGGGTCATTTCCTGCGGCTCGAACGCGGCCGGGCCGTGCCGGTGCCGGTTCAGTGGTGGGATCTCGACTTCTCGCGTCGCGCGCGGGGCAGCGTGGCCGACCTGACCGCCGAGCTGACCGATCACCTGCGTACCGCCGTGCGGTCGCGCATGATCGCCGACGTGCCGCTGGGCGCGTTCCTGTCGGGCGGGGTCGACAGCTCGGCGGTCGTCGCGCTGATGGCGGAGGCAAGCCGCCAGCCGGTCAAGACCTGCACGATCGGCTTCGACACCGCGAGCCATGATGAAACCGAATATGCCGCGGCGATCGCCACGCGCTTTGCGACCGATCACCGCGTCCGCCGCGTCGACGCCGACGACTTCGCGCTGATCGACACGCTGGTCCACGCTTTTGACGAGCCGTTCGCCGACGCCTCCGCGCTCGCCACCTATCAGGTTTGCGCGCTCGCGCGCGAAACGGTGACGGTCGCGCTGTCGGGCGACGGCGCGGACGAGGCGTTTGCCGGTTATCGCCGCTATCGCTTTCATGCAGCCGAGGAGCGGGTGCGCGGCCTGGTGCCTGCGGGTTTGCGCAGCGGCGTGTTCGGTACGCTGGGCCGCGCCTATCCCAAGGCGGACTGGGCGCCCCGGCCGCTGCGCGCACGCACGACGCTGCTCGCGCTCGCCGAGCATGGCGGAGCGGCCTATGCCCGCGCAGTCGGGGTGACGACGCCGGAGCTGCGTGGGCGGCTGTATGGCGACGCGATGCACCGCGCGATCGGCGGGTATCGCGGCGAGCAGCGCTATGTCGACACCATGGCGTCGGCACCCGCGCGCGATGCGCTCGACCGCGCACAATATGCCGATTTCAAGCATTGGCTGCCCGGCGACATTTTGACCAAGGTCGACCGCACCAGCATGGCGGTCAGCCTGGAAGCGCGCGAGCCGCTGCTCGATTATCGCTTGATCGAATTCGCTGCGACGCTGCCCGTGTCGATGCGGCTGCGTGGCGGCGAGGGCAAATGGCTGATGAAGCGCGCGCTGCGGCCTTGGTTGCCGCGCGACATCCTGTATCGCCCGAAAATGGGCTTCGTCACGCCGATCAGCGCGTGGTTTCGCGGACCGCTGGTCGATCAGGCCGCCGCGCTCGCCGCCTCGCCGCACCTCCTCGCCTGGTTCGACCGCCGCGCAATCGAGCGGATCGCCGCCGATCATCGCGCCGGACGCGCCGAGCATGGCCGGACGCTGTGGCAGCTGCTGATGCTCGACCGCAGCCTCGCCCGGCTGGCCGGATAGCGCGCCCGGCATGACGGCTGGGCATCGGACGTCGGTTCGGCCTATTGTCCGGTCGATGACGCCGCTCTCGCTTCAGTGCCACCCCGATACTCCTGCCAGCGCGGTGCGGGCGATCGCCGTCGCGTTCGCGCCCGACCGGCTGATGTTTCGTGTCCTCGGCGCGGATGCGCTCGTCGTGCCGCCGCTTGCAACGCCGGAGCGCACCGACGGGCTTTGGCAGCACACCTGTTTCGAGCTGTTCGTGAAGCCCGACGGCGGGAGCGGCTATGCGGAGTTCAATTTCGCGCCGTCGACCCGCTGGGCGGCCTATCGGTTCGACGGCTATCGCGCGGGAATGCGTGCCCTCGACCTCGCGCAAGCGCCCCAAGTCGCCGCGATCGACGGCGATGCGGCGTGGCAGGTCGCGTTGCCCGCGGAGGCGATCGGCGACGCCCCCGCGTGCATCGGGCTGAGCGCGGTGATCGAGGAGACGGGTGGCCGAAAAAGCTACTGGGCGCTCGCGCATCCGCCGGGCAAGCCCGATTTTCACCACGAGGCTTGCTTCGCGCACCGGTTCGCGGCAGGCACGGCGCCATGACCTTTGGCATCGACCGGCTGCTCGCCGACCCCGACCTGCGCCGGCCCCTCCAGGGCCGCCGTATCGCGCTCCTCGCTCATCCGGCCTCGGTGACCGCCGACCTGACCCACAGCGTTGATGCCCTTATCGCGACGGGCCTCGATGTTTCCGCGATGTTCGGCCCCCAGCATGGCGTGCGCGGCGACCTTCAGGACAATATGATGGAGTCGCCCGACTTCACCGATCCGGTCTATGGCGTGCCCGTTTTCAGCCTGTACGGCGAAGTGCGGCGTCCGACCGGGCAGTCGATGGGCACGTTCGACGTGATGCTGGTCGACCTGCAGGATCTGGGCTGCCGCATCTACACCTTTGTCACGACGCTGCTCTACGTGCTCGAAGCCGCGGCGGCGCACGGCAAGAGCGTGTGGGTGCTCGACCGCCCCAATCCCGCCGGCCGCCCGGTCGAGGGCAATATCCTGAACGCGGGATGGGAGAGTTTCGTCGGGGCGGGGCCGATGGTGATGCGCCACGGCATGACGCTGGGCGAGATGGGGCACTGGTTCATCGATCAGTTCAAGCTCGACGTCGATTACCGCGTGATCGAAATGGCCGGGTGGCAGCCCGATGCCGCCCCCGGCTTCGGTTGGCCGACCGACCGGGTGTGGATCAATCCAAGCCCCAACGCGCCCAACGTCAACATGGCACGCGCCTATGCCGGCACGGTCATGCTGGAGGGGACGACGCTGAGCGAGGGGCGGGGGACGACGCGGCCGCTCGAGCTGTTCGGCGCGCCCGACATCGATGCGCGCGCGGTGATCGCGCGGATGCACGCGATCGCGCCCGAATGGCTGCATGGCGTCACGTTGCGCGAAACCTGGTTCCAGCCGACCTTTCACAAGCATGCCGAGCAATTGTGCCACGGCGTGTTCCTGCACGCCGAGGGGCCGGGCTACGACCATCAGGCATTCCGGCCGTGGCGCGTGCAGGCGCTGGCGTTCAAGGCGATCCGCGAACTCTACCCCGATTATCCGCTGTGGCGCGATTTCCCCTATGAATATGAGTTCGAGAAGCTGGCGATCGACGTGATCAACGGCGGGCCGGCGCTGCGCGAATGGGTCGACGATGCGGCCGCGCGGCCGGGCGACCTCGATGCGATCGTGCAGCCGGACGAGGCCGCGTGGATCGACGCCCGACGCCCGCACCTGATCTATTGAGCGCCGGCCGCCGGGCGTTGCGAAGCGGGCGCGGTGGCCCTAACGCACCGGCGATGCTGGCGGGGCTGATCTTTGCGACCGAGGATGCCGAAAGTCACGGCGAGGGGCTGGCGGCGACGCTGCCCTTCGGCGGCATGACGCTCGTCGAATATCAGGCGCGACTGCTGATCGCGGCCGGGGTCACCCACCTGCTGGTCGCGGTCAGCCGCGTGACGCCGGCGCTGCTCGGCTCGGTTGCCCGCGTCGAGCGGCGCGGCATCACCGTCGACGTCGTGCGATCGGCGGAGGAAGCCGCCGCCAAGGCCCACCCGCTCGCCGATGTGATCGTGATTGCCGACGCGCTGGTCACCACCGATACGGTCGTCACCGCAATGGCGGGCGAACGGGCCGACACGATCCTGGTGACGAGCGACGATGCGGGCAACGCGGCGATCGAACGGATCGATGCCGAACATCACTGGGCGGGGGTCGCGCGCCTGTCGAGCCGCCATCTGGCGTCGATCGCCGCGATGCCGCGCGAATATGATTTCCAGTCGACACTGCTGCGCGTCGCGGTCCAGAACGCCGCCGAGCAGGTGCTGTTGCCGGCCGCCGCGCGCCGTGCCGGCCACGGCGTCGAGCGCCATGCCGCCGCGCTCGCGAGCCGGAGCAACGCGGTGCTCGCCGCGCTCGCCAATCAGCGGACGGGCTGGGCCGACCGCTTCGTCTTCACGCCGCTGACCCGGCGCGTGCTCCCCGCGCTCGTCGCGCGCAGCGTGCCCGATGCAGCACTGGCGGCGAGCGGGCTCCTGCTTTTTGGGGGCGCGCTGGCGCTGATTGGCGTCGGTCGCGGCGCGATGGCGGCAGCGCCCTGGTTGCTTGCGGTTGTGACGCTGTCGACCGGATCGCTGCTCAGCTGGCTGCGCGGCAACGAACGCATGGCGGCCGCACAGGAATGGTTGAGCGACGGCGGGGTCGCGCTGACCTTTCTCGGCATCGGCGGCGCGGCGCTGATCGCCGACGGGCATCCGACCGGGCTGACGCTCGCCGTCGCCGCTGTCGCCGCTGCGGTGATCGCGACCCGCGTGCCGGGCCGGCGCGGCGTCTGGCATGCCGATGCGGCCGCATTCACCCTCGTCGCCGTCCCGCTGGTGGTTGCCGGCTATCCACTGGTCGCGCTGGCGGTGGCGGCGGTCTATGCGCTGGTCAGCCTGGGCCTCGCGGTCGAGGGATCGCGTCCCCGGGCTTAGGCGGAGCTTAACGATGTTCCCGCTAGACGATTGGCATGTCCGGCGAGAAGGCTGACATGGCGGGTGGTGCCAATGGCGCCGGTATCCTGCTTGCGCGAGCAGCGCAGGCCGATTTTCGCACGCTGCGGCGGCGCGAGGCGATGGCGGCTGACCTGTTCCTGCCCGACGATGCCCGGCTCGACGATCGCAGCCGCAGCGCGGCGACGGCATTGCTCGCCGCGCAGGTCGCCTGTGTCGAACAGGGACTGCGCGAGCACGCGGCGCGGCTGCTCGCGACACGCGGCGAGCCGCTGGTCGCCGAACGGCTGGCCAACCGCCCGACCCAGGTCCTGCCGCGCCTGATCGAATCGGGGATGCCGCGCGACGGCGATTTCATCGACGAGTTGTTCCTGCGCGTGCGGATCGACCTGCTTGATGCCGCGCTGCCGGTCGCGCCGATCGAGGGGGCGGAGCGGCCGAGCATGCTTGCGCGCCTGATCCATTCCAGCGATCCGCTCGTCGCGTCTGCAGCACTCGCGCTGATGGCGGCGGAATCGAGCCGCCGCGCGGCGTCCGACCATGAACGGCTGACCGTGACCGGGCTGCCTTTTGCATTGCATCGCAAGCTGGTGTGGTGGGTCGCCGCCGCGATCCGCGACGAATTTGTCGGCGGCAGCGCCGATCACGCCGCGACCGACCAGGCGCTGCTCGAGGCCGCCCGGCGCAGCATCGAGGCGCATGACGAGGACGATCGCGCCGAAAGCGCGGCGCTTCGCCTCGCCACCGCGATCCAGGCGACGCCCGACGAGCTCCCGTTCCTGATCGGCGAGGCGCTGCGCGACCGGCGCCTGTCGGTGGCGATCGCGCTGGTCGCGCACGCGCTCGACCTCGATCCGCGCGTCGTCGCCCATGCCGTGCTCGACACGGTCAGCGACCGGTTGTGGCTGATGCTTCGCGCGATCGACCTGCCGCGCGATGCGATGGCAGGTTTCGGCTTCGCCTTGTTCGAGGCGGACCCGGCGCGTGACGTCGAGACGCTGCCGGACCTTATCGAAGCCGCGATGGCGGTGCCGGTCGACACCGCGCGCGCGGCGATCGCACCGCTGCGCTTCGATCCCGATTTCCGCTCGGCACTCGCCACCCTGAACGCGACGCGGCGCGCGGCATGAACATCGCAAGCCCCGCGATGGAGATCGCGATCGCCCGGCTGGATCGCGACGGTGCGCTGCTCGAGGCCGATACCCGGCTTGCGGCGCTCAACCAGCGCGCAGGCGGCGCGGTCGGCCAGCCGCTTGCCGTACCGCAGCTCGCCACGATCGTTCGCCTCGCGGGCCGGCTGGGCATCGGCATTTCCCGGATCGTTGTGGCTGCGGACGGCGATGACGACCTGGAGCTGATGGTCCGCGCAGAGCCCGATGGCGACGGCGTCCGGCTGGAAGTCGGTGGCTGGCATGTTCAGCGCGGCTGGCGTGCACCGACGCTGGATGCCGATCGCGACCGCGATTTCCTTCGCGCCGATGCCGACTGGCTGTGGGAAACCGATGCGGCGCTTCGCCTTGTCCACCTGTCGTCCCAGGCCGCGTTTCGGCACGGCTTCGACCCCGCCAGCCTGCTCGGCCAGCCGCTGACCCGGTTGTTCGCGCTGGTCGACAATGGCGAGGGCGCGTTTCCGATCCTGGCCGCGGTCGCCGCGCAGTCGCGTTTCGAGGGGCAGGAGGCGCGGTTGCGCCTGACCGGCGAGCCGGTGGTGCTGGCGGCGACGCCGCGCATCGATCCGGGCGGGCGTTTCGCCGGCTTTGCCGGGGCGGCGCGGATCGTCACCCCCGACGTCGTGGACCCGCCCGCTGACGATGCCGACCCCGACCACGCCACGCTGCCCCCCCAGTTCGGTGCCCGTCTGGACAAGGCACTTCGTGGCCCGCTTGCCCGCATCATCGCGAACGCCGACAGCATTGCGGCGCAGTTCGAGGGGCCGCTGTCTTCCGACTATGTCGACTATGCCAGCGATATCGCCAATGCCGGCCGCCACCTGCTGACGTTGATCGAGGATCTGGTCGATTTGCAGGCGATTGAACGACCCGACTTTACCGTGTCGCTGGAGGCGATCGACCTGGCCGACCTGGCGCGGCGTGCCGCCGGACTGCTGTCGGTTCGTGCGGCGGAGGCGCAGGTCAGGATCGACCGGCCCGACGCCGACGAACAGCTGGCCGCGACCGGCGACTTTCATCGCGTGCTGCAGATCCTGGTCAACCTGATCGGCAATGCGGTGCGTTATTCGCCGACTGGCGGCATGGTATGGCTACGCATCGAACGCGACGGGGATCGCGCCTGCGTGATCGTCGCCGATCAGGGCAAGGGCATCGCCCCGGAGGATCACGAGCGCATTTTCAGCAAGTTCGAGCGGCTTGACCCGACCGAGCCGGGCGGCAGCGGCCTTGGCCTCTACATCGCGCGCGCGCTTGCCCGATCGATGGGCGGCGACATTCTGGTCGACAGCGCCCCCGGCCAGGGCGCTCGATTTGTCCTGACCCTGCCCGCGCGCTGAGGCGCCACCCGCAACCGGCACCGCACCGCACCGTTTGTGGTTCCCCCTGCGCTCGGCTATGCCTCGCCGCTCCGGGGAGGAGAACCGACATGACCGTGACGCTGAAAACCGTCGTCAGTGACTTGTACCATAACCGTGCAAAGGGCGTCGGGGGCGGGTTCGGCGAACTCGGCGCGCGTGCAATTTCGGAAGAAGCCGTCATCTCGGCACCGCACCACCTGAAGACGCTGGCACAGCCGGCGATCTTCTCGTTCAACATGAAGAATTTCAGCTTCGTCATCGACGTGACACGCTCGACGAAACCCGCGTCGAACGGGTCCGCGCTCTTTTTCGAAGATGGCCAGTCGACAATGGCGACGATCACGCGGGCGCACCGCATCGTTGGCGGGGGCGGCTATTCGGGCTGTATGTACAGCGTCTACAAGGCGCCCGGCGGCGAGTTCAAATGCGTACACACCGCCCGCCCGTCAGGGGCGGACGCCGACAAATATCTCAACGAGTTGCGTACCTATGCCGGGCTTCAGGGGTGGACGCTGGTCCATGAAGTCCCGACGGTCGGCCTGATCGACGGCAACTGCACGACCGTGTTCTGTCTCACGCGGGTGAGCTACACGATCAACCCCGTCGTCGTCCGTACGGTGAGGCTGGGGCTCGACCGCACCGGATTTTCAGTCACGCGCCATCGTTGGAACACGCCGGCACCCTGACGGGGCCGGCGGGCCGGCGGATCAGCGCTGATTCACCGGCACGTAGTCGCGCTGCGTCGGGCCGGTATAGAGCTGGCGCGGGCGACCGATCTTCTGCTCGGGGTCGGAAATCATCTCGTTCCATTGCGCGACCCAGCCGACGGTGCGGGCAAGCGCGAACAGCGCGGTGAACATCGTGGTCGGGAAGCCGATTGCCGACAGGATGACGCCCGAATAGAAATCGACGTTGGGGAACAGCTTCTTCTCGATGAAATAGCTGTCGTTCAGCGCCATTTCCTCAAGCTGCAGCGCGACTTCGAACACGGGGTCGTTGACCTTCAGCGCGGCGAAAACTTCGCGCACCGTCTGTTGCATCACCGTCGCGCGCGGATCGTAATTCTTGTAGACGCGGTGGCCGAAGCCCATGAGGCGGAACGGGTCGTCCTTGTTCTTCGCGCGCGCGATATATTCGGGAATGCGCTCGGGCGTGCCGATCTCGCGCAGCATGTTGAGCGCGGCTTCGTTGGCGCCGCCATGCGCCGGACCCCACAGGCAGGCGATGCCGGCGGCGATGCACGCAAAGGGATTGGCACCCGACGATCCGGCCAGCCGCACGGTCGAGGTCGACGCGTTCTGCTCATGGTCGGCATGGAGGATGAAGATGCGGTCCAGCGCCTTTTCGACCACCGGATTGACGTCATAATCCTCGGCCGGAACGCCGAAGGTCATGCGCAGGAAATTGCCGGTGTAGGACAGGTCGTTCTTTGGATAGAGAAACGGCTGGCCGACCGAATATTTGTACGCCATCGCCGCGATCGTCGGCATCTTGGCGATCAGCCGGTGGCTGGCGATCAGCCGGTGGCGCGGATCGGTGATGTCGGTCGAGTCGTGGTAGAAGGCGCTGAGCGCGCCGACCACGCCGCACATGATCGCCATCGGGTGCGCGTCGCGACGAAAGCCGCGATAGAACATCGCCAGCTGCTCGTGCAGCATGGTGTGACGGGTGATCGTGTAGGTGAACTCGTCCAGTTCCTGCTGGTTCGGCAGCTCGCCGTTGAGCAGCAGATAGGCGACCTCGGGAAAGGTCGAATGCTCGGCAAGCTGGCCGATCGGATAACCGCGATGAAGCAGCACGCCTTCGTCGCCATCGATATAGGTCAGCCCCGATTCGCAGCTTGCGGTCGAGGTGAAGCCGGGATCGTAGGTGAACATGCCCGTCTGGGCATAGAGCTTGCGGATGTCCACGACCTGGGGGCCGACCGAACCGGCGACGACCGGATATTCGACGTCCTTGCCCGGAACCTGCAGCTTCGCAGTGTCACCCATATCGCATCATCCTTTCAAACTAACGGCTGGCCGGGGCCGCCATCTGATCGGCGATCCGGCCAAGGCTTTCCGTGCGGCCCAGCAGGACCAGCACGTCGAAGATCGGCGGCGAGGTCCGCCGCCCGGTGAGCGCCGCGCGCAGCGGCTGGGCCACCGCGCCCAGCTTGACCTGTGCCTGCTCGGCGACGGCGCGGATCGCGGCCTCGGTCGTCTCCGTATCCCACGTGGCGAGCGCGTCAAGCGCCGCATGTGCAGATGCGAGCAAGATCGCGGCATCGCCGGCCAGCAGCGGCGCGGCGTCGGCGTCGATCGCCAGCGGACGCGTGCGGAACAGGAACGCCGCGCCGTCGGCCAGCTCGTCGAGATTGGTCGCGCGCGGCTTCAGCACCGGCATCGTCCGCACCAGCAGGTCGCGTTGCGCGGCGGCCAGCGGCGCGGGCAGGCGCGCCTCGACCAGGTCCGCCAGCCGTGCATCGTCGGCGGCGCGGATATAGTGACCGTTCAGGTTTTCAAGCTTCTTGAGGTCGAACCGGCTGGGCGAGCGCCCGACATTGGCGAGATCGAACAGTTCGACCGCGCGGGCCCGGTCGATGATCTCCTCGTCTCCGTGACCCCAGCCGAGGCGCAGCAGATAATTGCAAAGCGCCTCCGGCAGCATGCCCATTTCGTCGCGATAGGCCTCGACCCCCAGCGCACCGTGGCGCTTCGACAGCTTGGCCCCGTCCGCGCCATGGATCAGCGGGACGTGCGCATAGACCGGCTCCGGCCATCCCATCGCGCGAATTACGCCGAGCTGGCGGAAAGCGTTGTTCAGGTGATCGTCGCCGCGGATGACGTGCGTGACGCCCATGTCATGATCGTCGACCACGACCGCCAGCATATAGGTCGGCGTGCCGTCCGACCGCAGCAGGACGAAATCGTCGATCTCGGCATTCTGGACCGTGACGTCGCCCTGGACCCGGTCGGCGATCGTCGTCGCGCCGTCGTGATCGGCCTTCAGCCGGACGACGAACGGCGCGCCCGCAGGGGCGTCGGCGGGCTCGCGGTCGCGCCAGCGGCCGTCGTAGCGGATTGGCTGACCCGCCGCGCGCTGGGCCTCGCGCAGTTCGGCGAGTTCCTCGGGCGTCGCGTAGCAGCGATAGGCGGTGCCGGCGGCCAGCATCTGGTGCGCCACCTCCGCATGGCGCGCGGCACGGGCGAACTGAAAGACCGGATCGCCGTCCCAGTCGAGCCCGAGCCAGCGCATCCCGTCGAGGATCGCGTCGATCGCCGGCTGCGTCGAGCGTGCCCGGTCGGTATCCTCGATCCGCAGCAGGAAGCGGCCGCCGTGGTGGCGGGCAAAGAGCCAGTTGAACAGCGCGGTGCGCGCGCCGCCGATGTGCAGGAACCCGGTCGGGGACGGCGCGAAGCGCGTGACGATGTCCGTGGTGGATGCGGTGGTGCCGGCCGGGCGGCCGGTATCTTCGGTTGCGCTCAAACGCGCATACTCCCAAGCTGGATAGTCGATGGCCAGGATAGCCGCGACCGCCCCTAGCATGGCCCCCGCGCCGCTTCAAATCGGCGGCGGCGGGTGGATTCGACGCCGCTTGGACGGACTGGAGGCACGGCTGGAGGCCGAACGCGGGCAACTGCCCCTGTGGCTGCCCGTGGCGCTCGGCGGCGGCATTTCGGCCTGGTTCCTGCTGCCCGACCCGATCGCCTGGTGGGGCTTTGGCGGGCTGATGGCCGCGCTTGCCCTGGTTGCGATCGCATGGGGTGGGGGCGGGCGGGCACCGCGC